>NZ_WJZM01000022.1:0-86315 GCF_021609545.1 Pseudomonas sp. PA-1-6B | reverse complement strand
GGCAAGCCAGCTCCCACAGTTGGATCGCGGTGCGTCAGTTAGATCAGCGTCGGCTGCCAGGCCGTCGCGGGAGCAAGCTCCCTCGCCACAGGTTTAGCGTCGTACCGAAGTTGTGTAGATACCTATGCTCATCGCGGGCGAACCCGGCTCCCACACTGGGCCGTGTCCTTTTGTTGGAATGCGGTCCAATGTGGGAGCTGGCTTGCCTGCGATGGCGGTAGATCAGGCCACACCAACAAAAACGGCCTCCACTAAGGGAGGCCGTTCTCATGACAAACAAGCCGTTAAGTGCTTACTTGCGATCTTCCAGCTTGGTGATGTCACGCGACTCGTAGCCGGTGTACAGCTGGCGCGGGCGGCCAATCTTGTACGGGCTGGAGAGCATTTCCTTCCAGTGAGAGATCCAGCCCACGGTCCGCGCCAGGGCGAAGATCACGGTGAACATGCTGGTTGGAATGCCGATCGCCTTGAGGATGATCCCCGAGTAGAAGTCGACGTTCGGGTACAGCGAGCGTTCGATGAAGTACGGGTCGGTCAGGGCGATCTCTTCCAGGCGCATGGCCAGTTCGAGTTGCGGATCGTTCTTGATGCCCAGTTCCTTCAACACTTCGTCGCAGGTCTGCTTCATGACCGTGGCGCGCGGGTCGCGGTTCTTGTAGACCCGGTGACCGAAGCCCATCAACTTGAACGGATCGTTCTTGTCCTTGGCCTTGGCGATGAAGGTGTCGATGTTGGACACATCGCCGATTTCATCGAGCATGGTCAATACGGCTTCGTTCGCACCGCCGTGGGCAGGGCCCCACAGTGCGGCGATACCGGCGGCAATACAGGCGAACGGGTTGGCACCCGAAGAGCCCGCCAGGCGCACGGTAGAGGTGGAAGCGTTCTGCTCGTGGTCGGCGTGGAGGATGAAGATCCGGTCCATGGCCTTGGCGAGCACCGGGCTGATCGGTTTGATCTCGCACGGGGTGTTGAACATCATGTGCAAGAAGTTTTCCGCGTACGTCAGGTCGTTGCGCGGGTACATCATGGGTTGGCCCATGGAGTACTTGTAAACCATTGCGGCCAGGGTAGGCATCTTGGCAACCAGGCGGATCGCGGAAATTTCGCGATGCTGCGGGTTATTGATGTCCAGGGAGTCGTGATAGAAGGCCGACAGGGCGCCCACTACACCGCACATGACGGCCATCGGGTGGGCGTCGCGACGGAAGCCGTTGAAGAAGGTCTTCAGCTGCTCGTGAACCATGGTGTGGTTCTTCACGGTGCTGACGAACTGGGCTTTCTGCTCGGCTGTTGGCAATTCGCCATTTAGCAGCAGGTAGCAGGTTTCCAGGTAGTCCGACTTTTCAGCCAGTTGCTCGATCGGGTAGCCGCGATGAAGCAGAATGCCATTGTCACCATCGATATAGGTGATCTTCGACTCGCAGGAAGCGGTCGACATGAAGCCTGGGTCGAAAGTAAAACGGCCCGTGGCCGTCAGGCCCCGTACGTCGATAACATCGGGACCAACGGTGCCGGTTAAAATGGGCAGCTCGACGGGGGCTGCGCCCTCGATGATCAACTGCGCTTTTTTGTCAGCCATGTGGCCTCCTATTTATGCTTCAAATCATCAGACAGACCCCCCACGCAGGGCCCGCACCACTATATTGATATAAATCCAGATGTCAATTTGCCTAAAGTCTTGCGCCAGAAGGCTTTAACCGTACTTTTTCGTCGAAATTGACTGCCATTTACGCCTTTTATCCCGCCAGCGCAATCAGCTATTAGGGTGAGGTGTGCGCGTTGTCATTAGTAACCTAACTGTCTATACTCGGCCACCGACCGCCAAGGGCTTTTGGGCTTGCTTTCATTGGGGGTCGCACTCCCTGGGTGGTGCTTACCTGACCAGTCGCACTCCCCAACAACTTTGCCCTGATTGTTAGGGGCTCTTCAGTGTGAAAAAAAGCCGTGAATAGCCAACGACCTGTAAACCTAGACCTAAGGACCATCAAACTCCCCATCACCGGCGTTACGTCGTTCCTGCACCGTGTTTCCGGCATCATCCTGTTCCTGGGCTTGGGCATCATGCTTTATGCATTGAGCAAATCCCTGGGTTCCGAGGAAGGATACGCCGAGGTGAAGGCATGCTTGACCAGCCCGCTGGCCAAGTTCGTAGCATGGGGCCTCCTGTCCTCTCTTCTGTATCACCTGGTAGCCGGTGTGCGCCACTTGATCATGGACATGGGCATCGGTGAGACGCTGGAAGGCGGCCGCCTGGGCTCGAAAATCATCGTCGCCATTTCCGTGGTGCTGATCGTTCTGGCAGGAGTTTGGATATGGTAACCAGCGTAACGAATCTGTCGCGTTCGGGCCTCTATGACTGGATGGCACAGCGTGTGTCTGCGGTCGTTCTCGCGGCTTATTTCATTTTCCTGATCGGATACCTCGTCGCAAACCCGGGCATCGGCTATGAGCAATGGCACGGCCTGTTTTCCCACAATGCGATGCGAATCTTCAGTCTGCTGGCCCTTGTAGCCCTGGGCGCTCACGCCTGGGTTGGCATGTGGACCATCGCGACTGACTACCTGACGCCGATGGCGCTGGGCAAGTCCGCGACTGCAGTACGTTTCCTCTTCCAGGCAGTATGCGGCGTTGCGATGTTCGCTTACTTCGTCTGGGGTGTGCAGATTCTTTGGGGTATCTGATTCATGGCTAACATTCCAACTATTTCATTCGACGCCATCATTATTGGTGGCGGCGGTGCTGGCATGCGCGCTGCGCTGCAGCTGGCTCAGGGCGGTCACAAGACTGCCGTGATCACCAAGGTGTTCCCGACGCGCTCGCACACCGTATCGGCCCAGGGTGGCATCACCTGCGCCATCGCCTCTGCCGACCCGAACGATGACTGGCGCTGGCACATGTACGATACCGTCAAGGGTTCCGACTACATCGGTGACCAGGACGCTATCGAATACATGTGTCAGGAAGGCCCGGCCGCGGTGTTCGAGCTGGACCACATGGGTCTGCCGTTCTCCCGTACCGAGCAAGGTCGTATCTACCAGCGTCCATTCGGTGGCCAGTCCAAGGATTACGGTAAAGGCGGCCAGGCTGCCCGTACCTGCGCTGCGTCCGACCGTACTGGTCACGCGCTGCTGCATACCCTTTACCAAGGCAACCTGAAAGCCGGTACCACGTTCCTGAACGAGTACTACGCGGTTGACCTGGTCAAGAACGCACAAGGCGAGTTCGTCGGTGTGATCGCCATCTGCATCGAAACCGGTGAAACCACCTACATCCGCGCCAAGGCTACTGTGCTGGCGACCGGTGGTGCAGGTCGTATCTACGCGTCGACCACCAATGCCCTGATCAACACCGGTGACGGCGTCGGCATGGCTCTGCGTGCTGGCGTACCGGTACAAGACATCGAAATGTGGCAGTTCCACCCGACCGGCATCGCCGGCGCCGGTGTACTAGTGACCGAAGGTTGCCGTGGTGAAGGTGGTTACCTGATCAACAAGCACGGCGAGCGTTTCATGGAGCGTTATGCTCCGAACGCCAAAGACTTGGCGGGTCGTGACGTTGTGGCCCGTTCGATGGTTAAAGAAATCATCGCCGGTAACGGCTGTGGCCCGAATGGCGACCACGTACTGCTCAAGCTCGATCACCTGGGCGAAGAAGTGCTGCACAGCCGCCTGCCTGGTATCTGCGAGCTGTCCAAGACCTTTGCCCACGTTGACCCGGTAGTTGCTCCGGTTCCGGTGGTTCCAACTTGCCACTATATGATGGGCGGCGTGCCGACCAACATTCACGGCCAGGCAATCACCCAGAACGCCGAAGGCGAAGACGAGATCATCCATGGTCTGTTCGCGGTAGGCGAAGTGGCTTGCGTATCGGTTCACGGTGCCAACCGCCTGGGCGGCAACTCGCTGCTTGACCTGGTGGTATTCGGTCGCGCGGCCGGCCTGCACCTGGAAAAGGCGCTGACTGACGGCATCGAATACGATGACGCCACCGACGCCAACATCGAAGCTGCCCTGGCGCGTCTGAACGCTCTGAACGAGCGCACTGATGGCGAAGACGTAGCAACCCTGCGTCGCGAGCTGCAAAGCTGCATGCAGAACTACTTCGGTGTGTTCCGTACCGGCGAATACATGCAGAAGGGTATTGCCCAGCTGGCCGACCTGCGCAAGCGCATCGCCAACGTCAAGATCAACGATAAGAGCCAGGCGTTCAACACCGCTCGTATCGAAGCCCTTGAGCTGCAAAACCTGCTGGAAGTGGCTGAAGCGACGGCGATCGCCGCCGAGGTTCGTAAAGAATCCCGTGGTGCTCACGCTCGTGAAGACTTCGAAGATCGCGACGACGAAAACTGGTTGTGCCACACCCTGTACTTCCCAGGTGACAAGCGCGTAACCAAGCGTGCCGTGAACTTCTCGCCGAAGACGGTACCGACGTTTGAACCGAAGATTCGGACTTACTAAGGGTGGCTGCCATGTTGAAAGTCAGTGTTTATCGCTACAACCCTGATCAGGACGCTGCGCCGTTCATGCAGGAATTCCAGGTCGATACCGGTGGTAAAGACCTGATGGTGCTGGATGTACTGGCACTGATCAAAGAGCAGGACGAGGGTTTCTCCTATCGTCGCTCTTGCCGTGAAGGTGTGTGCGGTTCCGACGGCATGAACATCAACGGCAAAAACGGCCTGGCGTGCATCACGCCGCTGTCCGCCGTGGTCAAAGGCAACAAGCTGATCGTTCGTCCGCTGCCAGGTTTGCCGGTTATCCGTGACCTGGTCGTCGATATGAGCATCTTCTACAAGCAATACGAGAAAGTTAAGCCGTTCCTGCAGAACGACACGCCGGCTCCGGCCATCGAGCGTCTGCAGTCCCCGGAAGAGCGTGAAAAGCTCGATGGCCTGTACGAGTGCATCCTGTGCGCTTGCTGCTCGACATCCTGCCCGTCCTTCTGGTGGAACCCGGACAAGTTCCTGGGGCCAGCTGCGCTGCTGCAAGCCTACCGCTTCCTGGCAGACAGCCGCGACACCAAGACGTCCGAGCGTCTGGCTTCGCTGGATGACCCGTTCAGCGTATTCCGCTGCCGCGGGATCATGAACTGCGTCAACGTATGTCCTAAAGGCCTGAACCCGACTAAGGCCATTGGTCATATCCGTAACATGCTGCTGCAGAGCGGCGTGTAACTGACGTTGTAGTAAAAGCAGGACCGTTGTGCCCGTAAATGCTACGGCGCAGGCTTCAACCGGCGCCGTAGTTTTAACTTGAGCAGCGACTTACAAAGCCGCGGCTCTTATTTTGAAGAAATGAGACAAGCAGGGGCATTCGGGTTGGTACCCGAACTATCAGCGTGATCCTAAGTGGCTTGTTTTGGTCGCTGCACTTGGCCTTTTGCAAGCAAACTCGGTGTTTTCGCCGGTGGTGTCCCCAAATCGAGGGTGACCAAGCATGCAAGAAAGCGTGATGCAGCGCATGTGGAACAGCGGCTATCTTTCAGGTGGTAACGCTGCCTATGTGGAAGAGCTTTATGAGCTCTACCTGCACGACCCTAACGCTGTGCCAGAAGAATGGCGCACCAAATTTCAGACGTTGTCTTCAGACGGCAACGCTGCCACCGATGTATCGCACGCAACAATTCGCGATCAGTTCGTGCTGCTGGCAAAGAACCAGCGCCGCGCCCAACCGGTTTCCGCCGGCAGCGTGAGCAGTGAGCATGAGAAGAAGCAAGTTGAAGTACTGCGACTGATCCAGGCCTACCGTATGCGTGGCCACCAGGCAGCCCAGCTTGACCCGCTGGGGCTGTGGCAGCGTCCTGCACCTGCAGACCTGTCGATCAATCATTACGGCTTGACCAATGCCGATCTTGATACGACCTTCCGTGCCGGCGACCTGTTCATCGGCAAAGAGGAAGCGAGCCTACGCGAAATTCACGAAGCGTTGCAGCAGACATATTGCCGCACCATCGGCGCTGAATTCACGCACATCACCGATTCCGAGCAGCGCCAGTGGTTCCAGCACCGCCTGGAAGGCGTGCGTGGCCGTCCGGTATTGTCCGCCGATGTGCGCGGCCACCTGCTGGAGCGTGTGACCGCGGCCGAAGGCCTCGAGAAATACCTGGGCACCAAATACCCAGGCACCAAGCGTTTCGGCCTGGAAGGCGGCGAAAGCCTGATTCCGATGCTCGACGAGCTGATCCAGCGTTCCGGTTCCTATGGCACCAAGGAAATCGTGATCGGCATGGCTCACCGTGGTCGCCTGAACGTGTTGGTCAACACCTTCGGCAAGAACCCGCGTGAGCTGTTCGACGAGTTCGAAGGCAAGAAGAAGGTCGAGTTGGGTTCCGGTGACGTTAAATACCACCAGGGCTTCTCGTCCAACGTGATGACCACCGGCGGTGAAGTTCACCTGGCCATGGCATTCAACCCCTCCCACCTGGAAATCGTTTCGCCAGTGGTCGAGGGTTCTGTACGTGCACGCCAGGATCGTCGTAACGATTCTACCGGTGAGAAGGTTCTGCCGATTTCCATCCACGGTGACGCGGCATTCGCCGGTCAAGGCGTGGTCCTGGAAACGTTCCAGATGTCGCAGACTCGCGGCTTCAAGACCGGCGGTACCGTTCACATCGTCATCAACAACCAAGTGGGCTTCACCATCAGCAACCCGTTGGATGCGCGCTCCACCGAGTACGCCACCGACGTTGCCAAGATGATCCAGGCGCCGATCCTCCATGTGAATGGCGATGATCCGGAAGCCGTGCTGTTCGTGACCCAACTGGCTGTCGACTACCGCATGCAGTTCAAGCGTGACGTGGTCATCGACCTGGTTTGCTACCGCCGCCGCGGTCACAACGAAGCGGACGAGCCAAGCGGCACCCAGCCGTTGATGTACCAGCAGATCACCAAGCAGCGCACCACCCGTGAGCTGTACGCCGAAAGCCTGACCAAGGCCGGCGTGGTTGACGATGCGCGTGTTCAGGCGAAAGTCGACGAATACCGCAACGCGCTGGACAACGGCCTGCATGTAGTGAAAAGCCTGGTCAAGGAGCCGAACAAAGAGCTGTTCGTTGACTGGCGCCCATACCTGGGTCACACCTGGACTGCCCGTCACGATACCTCGTTCGATTTGAAGACGTTGCAGGAACTGTCTGCCAAGCTGTTGGAAATTCCCGAAGGCTTCGTCGTACAGCGCCAGGTTGCGAAGATCTACGAAGACCGTCAGAAGATGCAAGCCGGTGGCCTGCCGATCAACTGGGGTTACGCCGAAACCATGGCGTACGCGACCCTGGCGTTCGAAGGTCACCCGATCCGCATGACCGGCCAGGATATCGGCCGCGGTACGTTCTCGCACCGTCATGCGGTATTGCACAACCAGAAAGACGCGGGCACCTACATCCCGTTGCAGAACCTGTACGAAGGCCAGCCACGTTTCGACCTGTACGATTCGTTCCTGTCCGAAGAAGCCGTACTGGCGTTCGAATACGGTTACTCGACCACCACGCCGAACGCGCTGGTGATCTGGGAAGCCCAGTTCGGCGACTTCGCCAACGGTGCCCAGGTGGTTATCGACCAGTTCATCACCAGCGGCGAGCACAAGTGGGGCCGTCTGTGCGGTCTGACCATGCTGCTGCCACACGGTTATGAAGGTCAGGGCCCGGAGCACTCCTCGGCCCGTCTGGAGCGTTACCTGCAACTGTGCGCCGAGCACAACATTCAGGTGTGCGTGCCGACGACCCCGGCCCAGATCTACCACTTGCTGCGCCGCCAGGTGATCCGTCCGCTGCGCAAGCCGCTGGTGGTGCTGACGCCGAAGTCGCTGTTGCGTCACAAACTGGCCGTTTCGACCCTGGAAGATCTGGCCCAAGGTTCCTTCCAGACCGTGATTCCAGAGATCGATACGCTGGACGCCGCCAAGGTCACTCGCCTGATCCTGTGCAGCGGCAAGGTCTACTACGATCTGTTGGAAAAACGCCGTGCCGAAGGCCGCGAAGACATCGCCATCGTGCGTATCGAGCAGCTTTATCCGTTCCCGGAAGATGACCTCATGGAGATCATCGCGCCTTACACCAACCTCACGAACGTAGTGTGGTGTCAGGAAGAACCGATGAACCAGGGCGCCTGGTACAGCAGCCAGCATCATCTGCGTCGCAGCATCGGCAACCACAACAAGGCCTTGGTCCTTGAGTACGCCGGTCGTGATGCTTCTGCTGCACCTGCCTGTGGTTATGCGTCGATGCACGCCGAGCAGCAGGAAAAACTGCTGCAAGATGCTTTCACTGTTTAACGCCTTCGCGCTGACTGAAACCGAATTTTAAGGACCTACAGATAATGGCTATCGAAATCAAAGCCCCGTCATTCCCGGAATCGGTTGCCGATGGCACCGTTGCCACCTGGCACAAGAAACCAGGCGAGGCCGTCAAGCGTGACGACCTGATCGTCGACATCGAGACCGACAAAGTCGTTCTGGAAGTATTGGCCGAAGCTGACGGCGTGCTGGGCGCGATCGTTGCGGAAGAGGGCGCTACCGTTCTGTCGAACCAGGTGTTGGGCTCGATCGAAGAGGGCAGCGCTGCTGCAGCGCCTGCTCCTGCCGCTGCTGCAACGGCTGCTTCGGCGCCTGCCGCTGCACCGGCAGCCGGTGGCGAAGATCCAATCGCTGCCCCGGCTGCGCGTCAACTGGCTGAAGAAAACGGCATCAACCTGGCTTCCATCAAGGGCACCGGCAAAGATGGCCGTGTGACCAAGGAAGACGTGGTTGCCGCAGTTGAAGCCAAGAAGAACGCTCCGGCTGCCGCACCTGCCAAGGCTGCAACTCCTGCTGCCGCTGCGCCTGTGTTTGCCGCTGGCGACCGCACCGAGAAGCGCGTACCGATGACTCGCGTACGTGCCACCGTGGCCAAGCGCCTGGTTGAAGCTCAGTCGAACATGGCGATGCTGACCACCTTCAACGAAGTCGACATGACCGAAGTCATGGCCCTGCGTTCTAAGTACAAGGACCTGTTCGAGAAGTCCCACAACGGCGTGCGCCTGGGCTTCATGTCGTTCTTCGTGAAAGCGGCCACCGAAGCGCTGAAGCGCTTCCCGGCAGTCAACGCTTCCATCGACGGCGGCGACATCGTTTACCACGGCTACGCAGATATCGGCGTTGCCGTCTCCAGCGACCGTGGCCTGGTGGTTCCAGTCCTGCGTAACGCCGAGCTGATGAGCCTGGCCGAAATCGAAGGCGGCATCGCTGGCTTCGGCAAGAAAGCCCGTGACGGCAAGCTGACCATCGACGAGATGACCGGCGGTACCTTCACCATCACCAACGGTGGTACCTTCGGTTCGATGATGTCGACGCCGATCGTCAACCCACCGCAAGCCGCGATCCTGGGCATGCACAACATCATCCAGCGTCCGATGGCCATCAACGGCCAAGTCGTGATCCGCCCAATGATGTACCTGGCACTGTCTTACGATCACCGCCTGATCGACGGTAAAGAAGCCGTGACGTTCCTGGTGACCATCAAGAACCTGCTGGAAGACCCGGCTCGCCTGCTCCTGGACATCTGATAGAAGCAGTCGCACGTTGCGAGCTACAAGCTGTAGGAAAAAGCAGCTTGGCTTGCAACGTGTGGCTAGAAGCTTGTCGCAAATAGAGGATCTATTTTCATGACACAGAAATTTGACGTTGTAGTGATTGGTGCAGGCCCTGGCGGCTATGTTGCCGCCATCAAGGCTGCGCAACTGGGCCTCTCCACTGCTTGCATCGAAAAGTACACCGACAAGGAAGGCAAACTGGCGTTGGGCGGTACTTGCCTGAACGTGGGTTGCATTCCGTCCAAGGCGCTGCTGGACAGCTCCTGGAAATTCCATGAAGCCCAAGACGGCTTCGCGATCCACGGCATCAACCATGCTGGCGTGACCATGGACGTACCAGCAATGGTCGGCCGTAAAGCCAACATCGTCAAAGGCCTGACTTCCGGCGTTGCCACCTTGTTCAAGGCCAACGGCGTGACTTCCATTCAAGGCCACGGCAAGCTGCTGGCCGGCAAGAAAGTTGAAGTCACCAAGCCAGACGGTTCGGTTGAAGTCATCGAAGCCGAAAACGTGATCCTGGCGCCAGGTTCGCGTCCAATCGACATTCCACCTGCACCTGTTGATAACAACGTGATCGTTGATTCGACCGGCGCCCTGGAATTCCAGGCTGTACCTAAGCGCCTGGGCGTGATCGGCGCTGGCGTCATCGGTCTGGAGCTGGGCTCGGTATGGTCCCGTCTGGGCGCTGAAGTCACCGTGCTGGAAGCCCTGGACACGTTCCTGCTGGCGGCTGACACTGCAGTCTCCAAGGAAGCGCTGAAAACCCTGACCAAACAAGGTCTGGACATCAAGCTTGGCGCCCGTGTTACCGGTTCCAAGGTCAACGGCGAAGAAGTCGTGGTGACCTACACCGATAAAGACGGCGAGCAGACCATCACCTTCGACAAGCTGATCGTTGCCGTTGGTCGCCGCCCAGTGACCAATGACCTGTTGGCTTCCGACAGCGGCGTGAACATCGACGAGCGTGGCTTCATCCACGTTGACGATCATTGCGCTACCACCGTGCCTGGCGTCTATGCCATTGGCGACGTGGTTCGTGGCATGATGCTGGCCCACAAGGCTTCCGAAGAAGGCATCATGGTTGTCGAGCGCATCAAGGGTCACAAGACCCAGATGAACTACGACCTGATCCCATCGGTTATCTACACCCACCCGGAAATTGCATGGGTCGGCAAGAACGAACAGCAGTTGAAAGCTGAAGGCGTTGAAGTTAACGTCGGCACCTTCCCGTTTGCCGCTTCTGGCCGTGCCATGGCAGCCAACGACACCGGTGGTTTTGTCAAAGTCATCGCTGATGCCAAGACTGACCGCGTTTTGGGCGTCCACGTGATTGGCCCAAGCGCTGCAGAATTGGTTCAGCAAGGCGCGATCGGCATGGAATTCGGCACCAGTGCCGAGGACTTGGGCATGATGGTCTTCTCCCATCCGACCCTGTCCGAAGCGTTGCACGAAGCAGCGTTGGCAGTGAATGGCGGCGCCATCCACATCGCCAACCGCAAGAAGCGCTAAGCGAGATAATAAGAAACCACGGCGGAGTTGCCCGTCGTGAGCCTTGCGCGCAAGACTCACCGCGGAATATCCGCTGGACGCAGCCTTGCGCAGCTTTACGGGCCATAAGCCCCGCAAGTTGCGCAAGCAGCAGTCACAGGTGGCGCGGCACTCATAATGAGCGCAGCGCCGAATGCGCAGTACCTAACGAAGACGGTAAAAAGCATGAATCTTCACGAGTATCAGGGTAAGCAGCTGTTCGCTGAATACGGCCTGCCAGTTTCCAAGGGCTACGCAGTAGACACCCCGGAAGCAGCAGCAGAAGCTTGCGACAAAATCGGCGGCAGCGAGTGGGTTGTCAAAGCCCAGGTCCACGCCGGTGGTCGCGGTAAAGCGGGCGGCGTCAAGCTGGTTCGCAGCAAAGAAGACGCCAAGGCCTTCGCACAGCAGTGGCTGGGCAAGCGTCTGGTGACTTACCAGACTGATGCCAATGGCCAACCAGTCACCAAGATCCTGGTTGAATCGTGCACTGATATCGCTAAAGAGCTGTACCTGGGCGCTGTCGTTGACCGTTCGAGCCGTCGCATCGTGTTCATGGCTTCCACCGAAGGTGGCGTGGACATCGAGAAAATCGCTCACGAAACCCCAGAAAAAATTCTGAAGGCCACTATCGATCCACTGGTTGGCGCTCAGCCATTCCAGGGTCGCGAGCTGGCTTTCCAGCTGGGCCTGGAAGGCAAGCAAGTTGCCCAGTTCGCCAAGATCTTCGTAGGTCTGGCCAAACTGTTTCAGGATCACGATCTGGCCCTGCTGGAAGTGAACCCGCTGGTGATCAAGGCTGACGGCGATCTGCACTGCCTCGATGCCAAGATCAACATCGACGCCAATGCCATGTACCGTCAGCCTAAGCTGAAGACTTTCCACGATCCGTCGCAAGACGATCCGCGCGAAGCGCACGCTGCCAAGTTCGAACTGAACTACGTAGCCCTGGAAGGTAACATCGGCTGCATGGTCAACGGTGCCGGCCTGGCCATGGGTACCATGGACATCGTCAACCTGCATGGCGGCAAGCCAGCCAACTTCCTCGACGTAGGTGGTGGCGCTACCAAGGAACGCGTTACCGAAGCGTTCAAGATCATCCTGTCCGACTCCAATGTCGCCGCAGTACTGGTCAACATCTTCGGCGGCATCGTTCGTTGCGACATGATTGCCGAAGGCATCATCGGTGCAGTGAAAGAAGTCGGCGTTAAAATCCCGGTTGTTGTTCGCCTTGAAGGTAACAACGCTGAACTGGGCGCTAAAGTACTGGCAGAAAGCGGTTTGAACATCATCGCGGCTACCAGCCTGACCGACGCTGCTCAACAAGTTGTCAAAGCTGCGGAGGGCAAGTAATGAGCGTCCTGATCAATAAAGACACCAAAGTTATCTGCCAGGGTATTACCGGTTCGCAAGGTAGTTTCCACACCCAGCAAGCCATCGAATACGGCACCCAGATGGTTGGCGGCGTAACTCCAGGCAAAGGCGGCACCGAGCACCTGGGCCTGCCCGTGTTCAACACTGTAAAAGAAGCAGTAGAAGCCACTGGCGCCACTGCCAGCGTGATCTACGTTCCAGCTCCTTTCTGCAAGGACTCGATCCTGGAAGCGGCGTTCGGCGGCATCAAGCTGATCGTCTGCATCACCGAAGGCATTCCTACCCTGGACATGCTGGACGCTAAAGTTAAGTGCGACGAGCTGGGCGTAGTCCTGATCGGCCCTAACTGCCCAGGCGTGATCACCCCAGGCGAATGCAAGATCGGCATCATGCCAGGTCACATTCACTTGCCAGGTAAAGTCGGTATCGTTTCCCGTTCCGGCACCCTGACCTACGAAGCTGTGAAGCAGACCACTGACGCCGGTTTCGGTCAGTCGACTTGCGTCGGCATCGGCGGTGACCCGATCCCAGGCTCCAACTTCATCGACATCCTGAAGCTGTTCCAGGAAGACCCGAAGACCGAAGCGATCGTGATGATCGGTGAGATCGGCGGTTCGGCTGAAGAAGAAGCGGCTGCCTACATCAAGGCACACGTGACCAAGCCGGTTGTTTCCTACATCGCTGGTGTGACTGCCCCTGCGGGCAAGCGCATGGGCCATGCTGGCGCAATCATCTCTGGCGGCAAAGGCACTGCAGACGAGAAATTCGCTGCACTGCAAGACGCAGGCGTTAAAACCGTGCGTTCGCTGGCAGACATCGGCAAGGCCCTGGCCGAGCTGACCGGTTGGGCTGTCAAGTAAGCCTCGCGCTTAGCTGACGCTTCACCACACAAAGGCCACCTTCGGGTGGCCTTTGTGCATTCTGGATATAGCCAGATTGACGAATGTGCTCGGTTCAATGTGGGAGCTGGCTTGCCTGCGATACAGACAACTGGGTGCATCAGCCAAACCGAGTCGATGCCATCGCAGGCAAGCCAGCTCCCACAGGGTTCTGTGTTGCCCAATTAAGTATGAAAACGCGACATTGAAATGTCGCTTATCGGACAGTTCGCCCCGCAACAGTGCGTTTGTCAGCCTGATTCTGTACTCTAGCCGCCTCTTTATGCGTCCGCGTCCCAAAAGGAAGCTGCGCGCTAGACCGGTCGGTCCCCACAAGGGCCGGCAGCATTTCCCTCATCCATAGGGAAGCCCTCTCTAAATTCCGATTCAGTAGTGTGGTATTTCCTCAAATGAAAGTGTTGAAAAGCCAGGATATCCTGGCGCTGGGCTTTATGACCTTTGCCCTGTTCGTGGGCGCCGGCAACATCATCTTCCCGCCTATCGTGGGTTTGCAGTCCGGGCCGCATGTGTGGATGGCGGCGCTGGGCTTTCTGATCACCGCGGTCGGTTTGCCGGTGGTCACCGTGATCGCCCTGGCCAAGGTCGGTGGTGGCATGGACGCGCTGAGCAGCCCGATTGGCAAGATTGCCGGTGGCCTGCTGGCGGCAGCGGCCTACCTGGCAGTGGGCCCGCTGTTTGCGACCCCACGCACCGCAACAGTATCGTTTGAAGTGGGCCTGGCGCCCTTGACCGGTGAAAGCCCGTTGGCGCTGTTCCTCTACAGCTCGGTGTATTTCCTGGTGGTGTTCTTTGTCTCCCTGTATCCAGGGCGACTGCTGGACACCGTGGGCCGTTTCCTGGCGCCGCTGAAGATCATCGCCCTGGCTATTCTCGGCATCGCTGCGTTTGCCTTGCCCGCCGGTGAGGTGGGGGTTGCCACGCCGGAATACGTTGCCGCGCCGTTCTCCCAAGGCTTTATCAATGGTTACCTGACCATGGATACCCTGGGCGCCCTGGTGTTCGGCATTGTGATCGTCAACGCTATTCGCTCCCGTGGCGTAGAGTCACCCAAGCTGATCACCCGTTACGCGATCATTGCCGGGCTGATTGCCGGCGTGGGCCTGGCACTGGTGTACGTCAGCCTGTTCCGTCTGGGTTCGGGCAGCCATGCCGTGGCTGCAGGTGCCAGCAATGGCGCGGCGGTACTGCACGCCTATGTGCAATACACGTTCGGCTCCCTGGGTAGTGGTTTCCTCGCCGTGCTGATTTCCCTGGCATGCCTGGTGACCGCCGTGGGCCTGACCTGTGCCTGCGCCGAGTACTTCAGTAAGATCCTGCCGCTGTCCTACAAGACCCTGGTGGTGATCCTGGCACTGTTCTCGCTGTTTGTGTCCAACCTGGGCTTGACCAAACTCATTGCCTTCTCGATCCCGGTGCTGACCGCGATCTACCCGCCGTGCATCGTGTTGGTGGCCTTGAGCTTCTGCAAAGGGTTCTGGCAGGAACAGGGCCGTATTGTCGGCCCGGTGATGCTGGTGTCGTTCATCTTTGGCTGCATCGACGCACTCAAGGGTGCGGGCCTGGCGGGTTGGATGCCTACGCAACTGGTAAACCTGCCGTTGAGCGAACAAGGCTTGGCGTGGCTGGTGCCGTCGGTGATGACGCTGGTCGTGGCCGTGGTGATTGACCGTATGCTGGGCAAGCGCAGCGAAGCGATCGCTTAAAACCTCTGACTTATACGCTGCAATTAAAAAGCCCCGGATCAAATGATCCGGGGCTTTTTTTGTACGCAGTGCCAAGCCAGGCTGCCTGTTTCAGGGTATCGGGAACTTGCTCTTTGTCGAATCCACTCCCATGTTCCTCAAATATTCCTGGGCG
Organism: Pseudomonas sp. PA-1-6B; assembly: GCF_021609545.1. Classification (NCBI taxonomy): domain Bacteria; kingdom Pseudomonadati; phylum Pseudomonadota; class Gammaproteobacteria; order Pseudomonadales; family Pseudomonadaceae; genus Pseudomonas; species Pseudomonas sp. PA-1-6B. Next base: position 71,093 of record NZ_WJZM01000022.1, on the reverse strand, counting down.
GGCCTTAAATCGCTTTTTTTGGGTAGATAGTGTCCAGAGACATCGGAAAGGTGGAATTTCCCGAAGGCGTCTTTCCTTATATAGCCTGCGCTGACTACCTTTTCTGATTGGCCACTGCCAGCGCCGATTTCCGCGATGGCAGGATGTGATAACCATTTTGGCGGTGCACTTTTGTCGATAGTACCGATGATCAGTTGGTTGTCTTGAGTGAAGACGAACTTGCTGACTGTGTCGGGTTTCAATACAACCTTCAGGTCATCCGGCTTTGTGATGCGAACCAGTTCCGCTCGGGCCGCTCGGGGGTTCAATGCCGCTCCGGCCAGATGCAGCTCGGCGTTCAGGTCACGAGCCCTGGTATTGACCAGCACTGCGAGTGGTTTTCGAATGGGCGGTTCTATTCGCCAACTGCCGGAGGTGGAAGAGCTGCTTGCAGGCACTAGGTTTTCCGCCGAGGAGGCAGAATGAGGCTGCGGTAGGGGTTCTAGCGTTTGGGGTAGTTTGGCGCCTCCCGGCAAACCGGTTAGCACCCATTCGCCGTTCCCTTTGTTCAAAAGCGTAGCCACCCGATGCTTTGTTTCGGGGTTTATAACGTTTACAAATCCTGATTCGAATTTGAACGCTGGGCTTATTTGATAGACCCTGCTCACGTTTGAGTTATCGGTGTAACGGATCAACCATTTTTCACCGACTTGTTGTGGCCTGGTGGTGCTGAGCGGTTTTCCTGCCAGTAGCTGATTATCCAGTGCGTGCGCGGCGAGGTCCCCACGGTTCTGTACAGGGTGGGCCGCGTTCGGCAATTGGGTCGGGATGCTTGAGGGGCGGCCGCCCGATATCGACGTACCCGGAACCGGTACGACGTGACCGCTTGGCGTACCATTTGTACCTGCCGTGTTTGTCAGTCGCCGTTGGAGCGTGCGCCCAGGGGTTCTGAACACTGGGCGCAACGGGGTCCTTTTGAGTAAAGGGATACCCGACGCAGCCATGGCGAAATCGTCGTACACCGCCCCCCAGCGTCCCGGTTGGGTGAGGAGCTTGGGCAGGCTTCGTCCGGGTGTACGCAACGTTCTTAGCGCAGCCTTGGAGAGCCTGTTGGTGGCTGACATACCAGCGTTGACCGGGATGAGGCTTAGAACGAATTGGGCTATGTCTGCGGCGAACATTAATTTGTTGGCTGCGGATCGGGCCGATACCTCTGCGCTGGTTGTCATCCCAACCGACGCTCTCCCTTTGAGTAACCCCACCTCCTGCATGTACAGGTTTTCAGTGATGCTACCTTTGAACGGCTTCAGTCGGATGCCCGCTTCATGGTCGGCCGCGAATTTCTTGAGCCACGTGCCGAGCTGAGGCAAAAACAGGGTGTCGTGAATATTATATCGATCAACAGGTGATACCCGCTGATCCATGTAGGACATCCACTCGGACGTGTTCAGCAGCGTGTTAAGTTGATCCTCGTCCACAATTTCTCTGAAAGGACGTCCGTCGGGAGCATCCGGGCTGTACAGCACCAGCGAGGGGTGGTTGGTCGGTTTGATGACCATCATGCCCTGGACGGGTTTGCCGTTCAGGACCACTCTATGCGAGACGATGGACGCACCATTCACGATTGGCCAGGTGGTGGAGTCGCTATGCTCAAGTGTCGCTTCGATCCATTGTTCGGCGATTTTTTGCCTGTTCAGATAGGCATCGGGATCCAGGCTGGTGATGAACGCGTCCTTGGCCATCTTTGCCTTCAGATGGTTTTTCCACGCGTCGGGCAGCACCCTGGCTTCGTCGGAGGCGGCAGTGGGGCTGAGTTTGTCATCCAGTAGTTTGAGGTATTTGCCGCCCACATCGGTTTGGCTGATCAGGCCCTCGAGAAACGGCTTATCCAGGGTAAGCAGGTATTTTCCGCTGGCACTTACGACGCGAGCGGCCCAGGTGCTCGTCGGCGAGCTTTCATGCCATGGCGTTGTGTTCATGAGAGCCAGGTCGGTCAGCGATCGAGTGTGAATCTGCGGCTTTGGTGCGTTTGCGGTACCTAAAAGTCCGCTATTGCTCGACTGCTGCGTGGTCATCTGAACCATCACGTGGTCAGGGTCTATTTCCTCGTGCTGGTAGCGGCCCGGCAGCTTGGCTTTCAACGCCTGGGTCAGCAACTGTTTGGCGAAAATGTTGGGGGCCGGGATGTTTACCAACAGCGCTTGCAAGTGCGTAAGGCTTGTATCCTGTGCTTCCTCCAGCTCCCTATAGCTCGTTTCTTGTTGGGGAGTCAGTTCTTTAAGCCATTGTGGTTGCAGTTTGTTGTGCAGTTGTTCATTGCGTGCGAGCAGGGCATTACTGCCATCGAAATGCAGTGAAAGATCCGCTGCATCATTGATGGTTTCGACAGTTTGGGCAGAGAGCAACGACGGTGTGCGAGAGGAGCCAGCTTCGGCTTGCGCTTGGGCGAACCCGGCCCGCATGGTTTCATTGACCTCGTCAGCCTGTCGCTGCAACAACTGGGGAAAGGTTTGTGCCACGACGTCGCCGCAGACGGGGGCGAATCCCAGCATTAAATCATCACCCCACGGAGGGTTTCGACTGTGCTCTACCGACACCGGTAGACTTTTGAGTAGCAGGTTGGCCTTCTCGTCATCATTATCGATTCTCTGCATCAATGCTTCGCGGGCTTTGCCAGGGCTCGCGAACTCCTCGAAACCGTCCCCGGGGGTGTAAAGCACTACAGGCCCGGTGGTGTCATCCAGCCCGATATTACGGGTGTCACTTGCGGTGTAAGGTGCCTCGGCCGACGAGCCGTCGCTGCGAGTGATAAGAAAACAACCGGCTAAAAATGCGCCGTTGGCGGAGTTGTCATCTATCCGGATCGGATACACCCCAGGCCGATCCCCTGCGGGAAGTTCGCGCTCGCGTGCTTCAAGGGTGGGGTACTGAAAGGCTGTGTCGATCAACTTTTTGCCAGCCTCGCTGAGGGTTCCGTCTTCAACCCGCAGGGCTGCCTCGGTGGAAAGCATTTGCCGATGCAGGGCGAGCAGTTGGGCTGAACGTGATGGCTGCTTGGGGGAGCCTACGGGTGATCTTTTCCAGTAGCTACTGAGCGCGCCTGAAAAGCGGGTTGCGATATCGTGTGCAAGCGTCAGCAGGGAACCCTGATGCTCCAACCTGGTTTGGGGAGCACCCGCAGGTCCGTCAATGTAAAAGCCCGTTTGTATGTCGGCACTGTGCTCTTCAGTGTTGGGCGTGCCAGTGACGGCGTTTATGTGGACTTGCGCGACTTTTTCGAGCAATGCCTCCGATAAGGTTTGCGTAGAAATCAGCACGGGCTCTGCCGGCGGCTGTTTTCGATAGGTGTTGACGTGGATAATGTTCGGGTCGATTGATGTGAGCTGGGGAAAGGCTTTTTTCAACTGAGCCTGGGTAAAGCGTTGGAATGTCATCTGGTGACTGAGTAAATCAATAATTTTCTGGTTGTACGCCTGATGCTGCTCAATCAATTGGGATTGCGCGGCGACTGCGTTCGGCCCTGTATCATTGGCAACGACTGGCTTTATGCCGGCTACTTGGATTTTGATCCGATCATCCGGGTCTAGTCCCAACGGCTTGGGCTGAGGGTGATGCGATAAAGGCGGGTGTTGCGTTGTCGATTCAGAGGCTGTGCCCACGGACAGCTGGATCGCTTGCGGCGCATGTGTTTGGCTGACAGAGAGAGACGTTGAGCGCATTTAACATCCTAAGGATAGATATGCAGTTCCTTCCGCCTGAGAAATGATCAAGGCTTCGTGCCTTGGGGCCAACTAAGTGAGTGGAGGCGTCCTATTGGTTCCAAGGCCGAACTCATGCATATCTGGAAACAGGAATTCTCATAAAAGACAGGTAGTACGACCGGGGTTTTGATATTTGTTGCACAACTCACCGGGCTCACATTTAGAAGGACCCGCATGTCGTTCGTCGAAACCAATCAAGTCCACCTGCTTGCCGCCCTGTGGTTCATCCTCTGCTGGGGCGGCTATACCCGTTACGCCACTTGGAAAGCTCGAGATACGGCCTGCCTGGCCAGCGTGTTGCACCTCTACCGTGAAGACTGGATGCGCCGCATGCTGTTGCGCGATAACCGCATCGCCGATGCCAGCGTGATCGGCAACCTGGAGCGTAATGCCTCGTTCTTTGCCTCCAGTACCTTGATCATCCTTGCGGGTATCCTGACCGTGCTCGGTGCTTCGGAGCGGGCGGTGTCGTTGCTGGCAGATATTCCGATGGTGCAGCAGGCGTCCCAGGGCATGTCGGAGGTCAAGTTGCTGTGCCTGGCCCTGGTATTTGTCTATGCGTTTTTTACTTTCAGCTGGTGCATGCGTCAGTACAACTTCGCGGCGGTGCTGGTGGGCTCGGCGCCGATGATTGGTGAACGACATGTGTCGGAGCAGGAGCGCAATGCATTTGCCTTGCGGGCGGCGCGGGTGATTTCGATGGCGGCCAACCAGTTCAACTTTGGCCTGCGTGCGTATTACTTCGGCATGACCATGCTGGCCTGGTTTGTCAGCCCCTGGTTGTTCATGTTGATGAGCAGTGGGGTGGTGTTGGTGCTGTACCGCCGCGAGTTCCATTCCGATGTATTGCAGGTGATGGTGTACACCCCGACCGATATGCCGGCAGTCGACGCTGTAAAAGAGGGCGCATCGTAGCGCTGGCAGCAAATCCCGGACAAAGAAAAGCCCGCTTGGTCAGCGGGCTTTCTTTTTGCTGCAATACAGCTTTAAACCCTGCGATTACTGCTTGGCAGGTTCTGCAGGTGCGGCAGGTGCAGCTTCTTTTGCAGCCGCTTCGTTCGATTCGGCCTGAGCTTTGGCAGCTTCGGCGTTTTCTTTCGCAGCGTCGTTCACTTTATCCTGTGCTTTAGCCATATCTTGCTGAGCTTGCTCAGCATGTGCAGCAGCGTCTTGGGCTTTGTCTTCGGATTTCTTGTCGCAGGCAGCCAGACCGAGAGCAGCGGCCAGCATCATGGAAATAGCTAATGTCTTACGCATGGGGTGTTTCTCCTTATTGAAGATATCTACTGGCCTTTCGAACCCAAGGGGCCAGCATTAGTTCCTTATGTCCCACAGATATATAGCATGTTTCGTACAGGAACTTTACCCAGTCATTCCCATCCGCCGAATTCACACTAATAAGAGTCTAAACACAATGACCGAAAACCCTTTGTTGGAGCGTGCCGTGCGCTTCGTTTCGGCCCTGCGCCATTGCCAGGTGCTGGGTGTGGCGGTGCATGAAGCCAGCGAGGAGGGCATGACCCTCGTACTGCCTTATGGGCCGCATATTGTCGGTGATCCCCTGACCGGGGTGATCCACGGCGGCGCGCTGACCTCCTTGATGGACACCGCTTGCGGCATGGCGACCCTGTGCGTATTGCCCGAGTTCGAGGTGTGCCCCACCCTGGACCTGCGTATCGACTACATGCATCCCGCCGAACCCCATAAGCCGGTGTATGGCTTCGCGCAATGCTACCGGGTCACCACCGACGTGATCTTCACCCGTGGCGTTGCTTATCAGGATGACCCGCAACAACCTATCGCCCATGTGGTAGGCACGTTCATGCGCATGGGCAAGCGCCTCAAAGGCACCCAAGGCTTGGGCACTGTCATCAAGGGAGAACAGGCATGACGCATCGGTTCAAGACGCGCCTGGAGCAAGCCCTCGACCGTGGCAACTACGATGCGCTGCTCGAGCTGGTGCCCTATGCCAGACTGATCGGCATCGAATGCACCCGCCTGGGGGATGAGTTGCTGTTTCGCCTGCCGGCCAGCAAGGACAATATTGGTAACCCCATATTGCCAGCGTTGCATGGCGGGGTGATCGCCGGCTTCATGGAGCTGGCAGCCGCCATGCACCTGCTGGTGTTCACTGGCGCTCCGGGCCTGCCGAAAATCATCGACTTCTCCCTGGATTACCTGCGCGCCGGCCAGTTTCGGGACACTTATGCCAAGTGTCAGGTATGGCGCCAGGGCCGGCGCGTGGCCAACGTGGCGATTACCGCCTGGCAGAGCACACCGGCCGAACCGATTGCCACTGCCCGGGCACATTTCAAAATTGAGGAATTGGTTCGCCCTTGAAATCCTGGTCTTAGTCCCCAACTTTGATGACAACCCGCCGCCAACCCTCAAGGGCGCGGCCAATGCCATCCAATTGGAGTTTGATGACCATGAGTGTGGAAACTCAAAAGGAAACCCTGGGCTTCCAGACCGAGGTGAAGCAACTGCTGCACCTCATGATCCATTCGCTGTATTCCAACAAGGAAATTTTCCTTCGCGAATTGATCTCGAACGCCTCTGACGCTGTCGATAAATTACGTTTCGAAGCCCTGTCCAAGCCTGAGTTGCTGGAAGGCGGCGCGGAACTCAAGATCCGTGTGAGCTACGACAAAGACGCCAAGACCGTCACCCTCGAAGACAACGGTATCGGCATGAGCCGTGACGATGCGATCACCCACCTGGGGACCATCGCCAAGTCCGGCACCGCAGATTTCATGAAGAACCTGTCGGGCGACCAGAAAAAAGACTCTCACCTGATCGGCCAATTCGGCGTGGGCTTCTATTCGGCCTTCATCGTCGCCGACAAGGTTGAAGTATTCAGCCGCCGCGCCGGCGTTGACGCCAGCGAGGGCGTGCACTGGGCTTCCAAGGGCGAGGGCGAATTTGAAATCGCCACTATCGACAAGGCTGACCGTGGCACGCGCATCGTGCTGCACCTGAAAGCCGGTGAAGACGAATTCGCCGATGGCTGGCGCCTGCGCAACATCATCAAGAAGTATTCCGACCACATCGCGTTGCCGATCGAGTTGCCCAAGGAACAGACCGTTGCCGAAGGCGAAGAAGCTCCCGCGGTGGAGTGGGAAACCGTCAACCGCGCCAGCGCCCTGTGGACCCGTCCGCGTACCGAGATCAAGGACGAGGAATACCAGGAGTTCTACAAGCACATCGGGCACGACTACGAGAACCCGCTGAGCTGGAGCCACAACAAGGTTGAAGGCAAGCTCGAATACAGCTCGCTGCTCTACGTACCGGCCCGTGCTCCGTTCGACCTGTACCAGCGCGAGGCGCCAAAAGGCCTGAAGCTGTACGTGCAGCGCGTGTTCGTAATGGACCAGGCGGAATCCTTCCTGCCGCTGTACCTGCGCTTTATTAAAGGTGTGGTCGACTCCAACGACCTGTCGCTGAACGTGTCGCGGGAAATCCTGCAGAAAGACCCGATCATCGATTCCATGAAGTCGGCGCTGACCAAGCGCGTACTCGACATGCTGGAAAAGTTGGCGAAGAACGAGCCTGAGCAATACAAGAGCTTCTGGAAAAACTTCGGCCAGGTCATGAAAGAAGGCCCGGCGGAAGATTTTGCCAACAAGGAAAAGATTGCCGGTTTGCTGCGTTTTGCCTCGACTCAGGGTGAAGACGGCGAGCAGGCTGTGTCCCTGGCTGACTACCTGGCACGTGCCAAGGAAGGTCAGGACAAGATCTACTACCTGACCGGCGAAACCTACGCCCAGGTCAAGAACAGCCCGCACCTGGAAGTCTTCCGCAAGAAAGGCATCGAAGTGCTGCTGCTGACCGACCGCATCGATGAGTGGCTGATGAGCTACCTCACCGAGTTCGACGGCAAAACCTTCGTCGACGTGGCCCGTGGTGACCTGGACCTGGGTAACCTGGACTCCGAAGAAGAGAAGAAAGAAGCCGAAGAAGTCGCCAAGTCCAAAGAGGGCCTGGTTGAGCGCATCAAGGCTTCCCTGGGCGAAGCGGTGAGTGAAGTGCGGGTTTCCCACCGCCTGACCGATTCCCCGGCGATCCTGGCCATCGGCGAGCAGGACCTGGGCATGCAAATGCGCCAGATCCTCGAAGCCAGCGGCCAGAAAGTGCCGGATTCCAAGCCGATCTTCGAGTTCAACCCATCTCACCCGTTGATCGAGAAACTCGATGGCGAGCAGAGCGAAGAGCGGTTTGGCGACCTGTCGCACATCCTCTTCGACCAGGCCGCCCTGGCAGCCGGCGACAGCTTGAAGGACCCGGCCGCGTATGTGCGCCGACTGAACAAGCTGTTGGTTGAATTGTCGGTTTAACACCGTTGTAGAAAAACCCGCTTCGGCGGGTTTTTTCGTTTGTGCGCACCTCAACTGGAGTGAATCATGAGCCAAGTCATTGTACGTTCCGTGGTCTATCAGATTGATGGCCAGTCTTATGAAAGCCGTCTGGCATTCGATGCCAGCCACAAGGGCCCGTTGCCGGGACTGCTGATGGCGCCGAACTGGATGGGCGTGAGTGCGGGGGCCGAAGAGATCGCGCAGGCCGTTGCCGGCAAAGGCTACGTGGTGCTGATTGCCGACCTCTACGGGCAAAACGTACGTCCTTCAAATGGCGATGAAGCGGGCGCGGCGATGATGCCGTTGAAGAATGATCGCCCGTTGCTGAACAAGCGCATGCAAGCCGCCTTCGAGCAACTGCAAGGCCAGACTGAAGCCGCAGTGGACACATCGAAACTGGCCACCTTCGGCTTCTGCTTTGGCGGTTGCTGCTCCCTGGAGCTGGCCCGTACCGGCGCGCCGCTGAAGGCTGCCGTGTCGTTCCATGGCACTCTGGATACACCGAACCCCGCAGACGCGAAAAACATCAAGGGTTCAGTGCTGGTGCTGCATGGCGCCTCGGACCCGTTGGTACCCAAAGAGCAATTGCCGGCGTTCGAAGATGAAATGAACGCGGCGGGTGTGGATTGGCAGTTGCTCAGTTACGGCGGCGCGGTGCATTCCTTCACTGACCCCCATGCCAATGTGCCGGGCAAGATGATGTACGACGCCAAGACCGCCGCACGGGCTTTCCAGTCGATGCATAACTTGTTGGATGAAGTGTTCAAAGGCTGATGCTTCGGCGCCTGTTCGGGCCTTTTCGCGAGCAAGCCCGCTCCCACATTTCGATCTGTGAACGCAGTCAAATGTGGGAGCGGGCTTGCTCGCGAATGCTATCTAACAGGCAACTCGATTCTTTCTGACTCCCCCGGCACAGTGGGCCAATCCCCAGCCGCCCAACGCTGTCTCGCCTGCTCGATCACAGCCGGGTCGCTCGCCACAAAATTCCAGTTGATCCGCCGTGGCCCATCCAGCGGTGCCCCGCCAAATACCATCAGGTGGCAATCACTCTCGGCATACAGAGTCATCTCCTGCCCAGTCGGCAATACCACCAAGCTGTTGACCTCCAGGGCTTCACCGTCCAATTGCACCTCACCCTCCAGCACATACACCGCACGTTCCTCATGTTCATCCGGAATCAACAGGGTGGTGGCGGTTTGCATCTGTACCTCGGCATACAGCGTCGGCGACAGCACCGGCACCGGTGATCTGAGGCAAAAACCATCACCGGCGATCAAACGCACCTGCACGCCGAGGTTATCGCTTATCGGCAAACTTGCGGCTGGGTGATGGCTGTAGTGTCCGGGCCCGGTCTCGTGGTCCTTGGGCGAGGCCAGCCACACCTGCAGGCCATGCAGGTTGAAACCCCTGGCCTTGACCGCTTCAGGTGTGCGCTCGACGTGGGCAATCGCGCTGCCGGCGGTCATCCAGCTGACATCGCCGGCTTGCACCACCTGGTCCGAGCCAAGGCTGTCTTTATGCTGCAAGGTGCCTTCAAACAGGTAGGTGAGGGTGGACAGGCCGATGTGGGGATGCTGGCGGATATTCATGCCGTTACCCGGTGCGTAGCGGGTCGGCAGCATATGGTCGAAAAACACAAAGGGCCCGACGCTGCGGCATTCACGCGAGGGCAGGGGCCGCAGGATAGGCTGGCCTTCTACATCTTCGGGGCGAGGGCGAATCACGGTGAGGGTGGTCATGGGCATCCCAGTCTGAGCGGGTTGGATGCTTTGAGCATAACCCGCTCGATGGGAAGTTGGGGCTATTGGCTGAAGGCGCCTTCCGACAATTTCGTCTCGATAGTGACTTCGGCGGTGGTCATCAGCTTATGTACCGGGCACTTATCGGCCACGCGATGCAGTTCATCGCGCTGGGCGTCAGTGAGTACGCCCTTGAGGGTCAGCTTGACGTTGAGCTTGTATTTACCCTTTTGCTCTTCGTCGCTGTCGTGAGTGACCTCCACGGTCACGCCGGTCAGCGGGATATCTTTTTTCTGCGCGTAGAGCCTTACGGTCAAGGCTTTGCACGACGCCAGCGCAGCATCGAAATAATCGTGGGGGGAGGGCGCCGAGTCGTCACCGCCCAGGCTCTTGGGCAGGTCGGTAAACAGCTCGTGATTATTGATATTCACGCTGTGACGGAAGTTTTCAGCGTTCAGCGTATTAACGGTAACAGGCATGGCAAACCTCATAAGGGCGCAGGATGAAGGTCATGCAGTTATAGAGCATGCTGGCACCCCAGTGTTCCGGTTTTTTCCATGCTGAACCCTGAAGGCTGGCGCAAGGTCTACCCGTATCAACCCTTATTGAGGTTTTACCGTGTCTGGAGCCCGCCTGAGTCTTGCCTTGTTGCTCGCCGCCAGCAGCCTTGTCGCGCAGGCCCGTGACTATGCCTACAGCGACGCGCACCTGCACTACGTGGATTTTTTCCAGGAAACCGCTGGCATGGACAAGCTGCTCAAGGCCATGGCGGACAACCGCATTGAACACGTCATGATTTCCGGGATTCCCGTGGCCAAGAAATGGCACGAAGACGAGCCCAAGCGCCCGCGCTACTACGCCGGTGACGACGCCGATGCCTATTGGTACAGCGCCACGGATGTGATCGTCGCGGCGGCGGTCAATAAACTTTCCCCCGAGCAACGCCAGCACTTTCATCCCTTTCTCGCCGGTTTCAATCCCAACGACAAGAACTCTGCAGCCCATATCCAGCGCATGCTCGACCTCAACCCAGGGCTGTGGCAGGGCATCGGTGAAGTGTTCACCCGGCACGATGACCTTACCGCCCTGACATCCGGTGACACCCCGCGCGCCAATAACGAAGCCATGACGCGCATCTATCACCTGGCGGCCGAAAACGACCTGCCGGTGCTGCTGCACTCCAACATCACCTCCAAACGTGAGCGCAACCCGCTGTACCTGGCGGAAGTCGAACAGCCGTTACGCAATCACCCGCACACGCGTTTTATCTGGGCCCATGCCGGTACCAGCAAGGAAATTCACCGTCATCAGGTGCAGATGGACTTTTTGTTGCCTACCCTGACGCGCCTGCTTGAGGCGTACCCCAACCTGTATATCGACCTGTCCTGGAGCATGCTCACGCCCTATCTGCTGGATGACGCCGGCAAGCCACGGCCGCAATGGGTTGCGCTGGTGGAGCGCTTCCCGGATCGCTTCATGCTCGGCTCCGATGTTGTGGGGCGCTTCAATAAGTTGGGCAAGGAGATGCGCCGTTTCGATCCTTTCCTCGATGCGTTGCCCGAAGACGTTGCCTACAAGGTTGCGCGCGACAATTTCCTGGCCATCCTGCCCAAGCCGTCTCGCGATGGCGACGCGCGTTGATATCGCGTTTTGATCTTATGCCAATGACCTGAGGTGCCGATAACGTCCAAGAGACCCGCTGCAGGTGGATGCAGTACTTTTGGAAGGAACCCTGGCATGAATATCCGCAGTTTGAATATCGCCCCTCGCGCCGGCCTGGGCTTTGGTGTGCTGGCGTTGATGGTGTTCGTCTTGGGCGGCTTTGCCCTGTTGCAGATGGCCAATATGCGCCAGCAGTCGGACCAGGTGGAGACCAATTGGCTGCCCAGCGTGATGGCGGTGGGGGAGATGAACCAGGATGTGTTGCGCATTCGGGCGCTGACGTTGCGCTTGCTGGTCAACCGCGACCCCCAGGCGGTGGCGCAGAACGAGCAGAAAATTGCCGAGATCAAAACCGGTTTGCACCACGCTGAAGGCGTTTACGAGGCATTGATCGTCTTGCCTGAGGAGCGCGTGCTGTTTGATCGCTTCAAGGTCGAGGAGCAGCAGTACCTGCAACGCCAGGAGCAGGTGGTGGGCTTATCCAAGGCCAATCGGCTGGAGGAGGCCATTGCGGTGGTCAATGGCGAAATGAATCAGATGGCTGACCAGATGGCCGTGACGCTGCGTGAGTTGGTCAATCTGAACAAGTCCAGCGCCAACGAGGCCGCCCGGCTGGCACAGCAGGTGTTCAGCCAGTCGCGGGTCTGGGTGATGGTCATGATTGGCGTCACGGCGTTGATCACGATTGGCCTGGCGGTGTGGCTGACGCGCAGCATCGTGCTGCCGCTGGCACAGTCGTTGAAAGTGGCCCAGGGCGTTGCCAGTGGCGACTTGACGGGCGACATCAGGCTCAGTGGCAGCGACGAGCCGGCGCGCTTGCAACAGGCGCTCAAGCGCATGCAGGAGAGCTTGCGCGACACTATCCGGCGCATCTCAGAATCGTCGAACCAATTGGCGTCGGCTTCCGAAGAGCTCAGTTGCGTCACCGAGGATGCGACCCGTGGTTTGCACCAGCAGAACCAGGAAATCGAACAGGCGGCCACGGCAGTCAATCAGATGACGGTGGCGGTGGAGGAGGTGGCGAGCAATGCCGTGGCCACGTCCCAGGCGTCTCGCGAATCCGACCGGATTGCCCAGCAAGGGCGTGAGCAGGTGCAGCAGACGGTGGTGTCGATTGAAGCCCTCGCGACCGATGTGACCGCCAATGTGACCCAGGTCGAAGCGCTGGCGCAAAAGGTCTATGGCATCAGCACAGTGCTGGATGTGATTCGCTCGATTGCCGAGCAAACCAACTTGCTGGCACTGAACGCGGCGATTGAAGCGGCGCGAGCGGGGGATGCCGGGCGCGGGTTTGCGGTGGTAGCCGATGAGGTGCGGGCCTTGGCCCATCGCACGCAACAGTCGACCCAGGAAATCGAGCAGATGATCAGCGGGATTCAGCAGGGCACCGACCAGGCTGTCAGCTCGATGCAGCAGAGCAATACACGGGCGCGCTCCACACTGGATATCGCCAAATCGGCGGGCATGGCCCTGGAAGAGATTGCCTCGGCATTCACCTTGATCAACGAACGCAACCTGGTAATTGCCAGCGCGTCGGAGCAACAGGCAGCGGTGGCTCGGGAGGTGGATCGTAACCTGATGAATATCCGCGACCTGGCGCACCAGACATCGACCGGGGCTAACCAGACCAGTGCAGCGAGTCAGGAGTTGTCGCGGTTGGCGGTGGATCTGAATTCGATGGTGGCGCGGTTTTCGGTGTAGGGCGGGGAACCGGGGCGGCCCAGCCGCAGGCAAGCCAGCTCCCACACTGGACCGTATTCCTTCAGGATGAACGCGGTCGAATGTGGGAGCTGGCTTGCCTGCGATGAAGGCGACGCGGTTTCAAATCAAAGCGCAAAAAAAGCCCCGAACCAGTCGGGGCTTTTTCGTGTGATCAACCTGCGGGCTTACTTGCCCTGCCAGCGCTTGAGTACCAAGGTGGCATTGGTGCCACCGAAGCCAAAGCTGTTGCTCATCACGGTGTCGATCTTGGCGTTTTCAACGGTCTTGGTCAGGATTGGCATATCGGCCACAACCGGATCAATCTCGTCGATGTTGGCCGAGCCGGCCATGAAGTTGCCTTCCATCATCAGCAGGCAATAGATCGCTTCGTGAACGCCAGCGGCGCCCAGGGAGTGACCCGACAGGCTCTTGGTGGAGCTGATCTTCGGAGCCTTGTCGCCAAATACCGCGCGCACGCCTTCCATTTCCTTGGCATCGCCGACCGGGGTCGAAGTGCCGTGGGTGTTCAGGTAGTCGATTGGGGTGTCGACGGTGGACATTGCCATCTGCATGCAGCGGATGGCGCCTTCACCGCTTGGCGCAACCATGTCGTAGCCGTCGGACGTCGCGCCGTAGCCGACGATTTCCGCGTAGATCTTGGCACCACGGGCCAGGGCGTGTTCCAGCTCCTCGACCACCACCATGCCACCACCACCGGCGATGACGAAACCGTCACGCTTGGCGTCGTAGGCACGGGAGGCTTTTTCCGGGGTTTCGTTGTACTGGGTGGACAAGGCACCCATGGCGTCGAACAGGAAAGACTGGCTCCAATGCTCTTCTTCACCGCCGCCGGCGAACACGATGTCCTGCTTGCCCAGTTGGATCTGCTCAACGGCAGTCCCGATGCAGTGGGCGCTGGTGGCGCATGCGGAGGAGATCGAGTAGTTCACGCCCTTGATCTGGAACGGCGTAGCCAGGCAGGCGGAAACGGTGCTGCCCATGGTCCGCGTGACACGGTAAGGGCCGACGCGCTTCACGCCTTTTTCGCGCAGGATGTCCAGCGCTTCCATCTGGTTGAGGGTCGATGCGCCGCCGGAGCCGGCGATCAGGCCGGTGCGTACGTTCGAAACCTGGTCTTCGCTCAGGCCGGAGTCGGCGATCGCGTCTTTCATGGCCAGGTAGGCGTAAGCGGCAGCGTGGCCGACGAAGCGATAGATCTTGCGATCGATCAGTTCTTCGAGGGGCAGGTCAATGGAGCCGGAAACCTGGCTACGCAGACCCATTTCGGCATATTCCGGGTTGAAGCGGATGCCAGGGCGACTTGCACGCAGGTTAGCGGTGACGGTCTCTTTGTCATTGCCCAGGCAAGAAACGATGCCCAGACCAGTGATAACGACGCGGCGCATGCGGATAACCCTTAAAAGTTGTCAGTGGAAGTGAATACGCCGACCCGAAGGCCTTCGGCAGTATAGATCTCGCGACCGTCGACAGTCACCGAACCGTCGGCGATGGCCAGGTTCAGCTTGCCCTTGAGGACGCGCTTGATTTGAATGTTGTAGGTGACTTTCTTGGCGCTCGGCAGTACCTGGCCAAAGAACTTCACTTCGCCCGAACCCAGGGCGCGACCGCGGCCCGGCAGGCCTTGCCAGCCCAGGTAGAAGCCGACCAGTTGCCACATGGCGTCAAGGCCCAGGCAACCTGGCATCACAGGGTCGCCTTCGAAGTGGCAAGCGAAGAACCACAGGTCAGGGGTGATATCCAGCTCGGCGACCAATTCACCTTTGCCGTACTTGCCACCCTCTTCGCTGATATGGGTGATGCGATCCACCATCAGCATGTTCGGGGCGGGCAGTTGCGCGTTACCTGGGCCGAACAGCTCACCGCGACTGCAGCGCAGCAGGTCTTCCCGAGTAAAGGCGTTTTGTTTGGTCATGCGAGCTCCTCAATAATCCCATGCGGCAGGGTAGGGCAAATCTTCCCGAACCGAATGAAGCGTTCATGCCTCATAGCGGCAGCCTACACATAGACTATTGCGTTGTAGTGAAAGTCACAGCGGCAAGGCACTGAATGTACACTTGTTCACTGAAATTTTAAACCGGGCCTGTTTATCAGCCCGTTCGGGTGCCTAAGACTGCCGCACTTTCGTCTTTCACGCCAGTCGCAGTTGGCTGATGGCGCGGCGCTATTGCACCCAGCGCTGCAGGATTTGCTGCAAATCCGTGCGTTTGAACGGCTTGGCCAGGTAATCGTTCATTCCGGCTGCCAGGCAGGCTTCGCGATCGCCCTGCAAGGCGTTGGCCGTCAGGGCGATGATGGGCAGATCGGCGCAACCGGGTAGTTGGCGAATCTGCCGTGTGGCTTCGTAGCCGTCGATCAAGGGCAGGCGACAATCCATCAGGATAGCGGTGAAAATCAGGCTCTCGGCGCTGCGGATCGCTTCGGCGCCGTCCGTGGCCAGGCTGACTTCAAAGCCCAGGCTGCGCAGCATCGCTTCGACCACGGTGCGGTTGACCGGGTTGTCCTCTACCAACAGCACATGGCGCCCATCGCCGGCGCTGGCTTTGCCAAGCGCGTCAGGTGCGGTGACCGGCGCATGCTGCTGGTCAATGGCCAGCGGAATCTCCAAGGTGAACACTGAACCTCGACCTTCTTCGCTCTGGGCGCGCAAGGTGCCACCCATACGTTCGGCCAGGGTGCGCGCAATCGGCAGGCCCAGGCCCGTGCCACCGTAACGCCTGGAAATGGAGCTGTCTGCCTGCTGGAATGCATCGAACATCAAATCCAGGCGTTCGGCGGAAATACCGATACCGCTGTCGCGTACGGTGCAGGTGAACCACACCAACTCATGGTCCAGGGTTTGCCAGTGGGGCTCCACGGTCACGCTGCCATGTTCGGTAAATTTCAATGCATTGCCGATCAGGTTCACCAGAATCTGGCGGATCCGCGTCGGGTCGCCGCGCACACGCAGAGCCTCCATGCCCATGGGAATGGGCAGTTCCAGGCTCAGCCCGCGCTGCTGGGCGCTGTGCTGGAAAGCCTGGGCGCAGCTGTTGATCAGATCGGCCAGGTTGAACGGAATATGTTCCAGTTCCAGGGCGGCGCGTTCAATGCGTGAGAAATCGAGGATGTCATTGATCACCTTGAGCAAATGCTCGGTGGACTCGCACGCCAGCGCCGCGTACTCGGTCTGCTCCTCGGTCATCTCCGTGGTTTCCAGCAGTTGCAGCATGCCCAGCACGCCGTTCATGGGCGTGCGCAGTTCGTGGCTCATCATCGCCAGAAAATCCGACTTGGCGTTGTTCGCCCGCTCGGCTTCTTCACGGGTCTGGATCAACTGGGCCATGGCTTGTTGCTGTTCGCGACTGGCCTGTTGAAGGCCCTCGGCCAGGTTGTTGATATGCCGCGAGAGGTCGCCCAATTCCGAGTCATCGACGATGGGCAGTGGCGTCTTGTAATCGCCTTGCTGGATGGCCTTGACCGCGTGCCCCATGGCGCTGATCGGCTGTGACAGGCTGGCCGACAAGCGTCGCGCCAGCAGGAAGGTAAACAGCAGGGCAAACAGCGCCAGTACCCCTGCCTTGAACAGGATTTCCTGCTGGCGCTGGCTGAAGGCGTCGTTGGACATGCCCACAATCACCCGCCCCAGGTAGTCCGCGCGGGGGGCCTTGGGTTCGCTGAGGTTGTCCTGGAAAAAGTCATTGTTGAGCTGGATGTGTTGCAGGCGGATCGGTGCCTGGAACACCTTCACCGACAGCGAACGGTCATGCCGCTCGGACGGCTGCTCCACATACACCAAAATGTTCTCGGCGCTGTCCTGGATCTCCAGGAAGCGCACATGGGGTGTGGCCAAGGTCGCACGCAGCAGGGTTTCAAGCACATCGTTGTTGCCGGAAATCACGCCGTACTCGGTGGCAGGCGCCAGCTGGTTGGCGATCAATTGACCGGTGTGGTCCAGCTCCTGGCGCAAGTCCTGGATGCGCACGAAGGTGAAGAAGGTGATGAGCAGCAGGGTCAACAGCAGCGCAGGGCCCAGGGTAATGAGCTGGGTGCGGGTGTTGATATCCCAACGACGGCGCAAGGTCATGGGCGTTGTTCTCCTTCGGCCAGGCGGGCGGCAACGGCGATTTCATCGACCTGTTCGATGCCCAGTGAGCGCGCGACTTGTGGGTTGCCCACGACTTTGAAGTACTGCGGGTAGAGCGTGCTGGGCCAACTGGCCGGCGGCTGGTCCAGCAGTTGGTCCAGTACCGCGAGCCAGTCGGATTGATCGCTGTAGGTGCTGGCCAGGCTGCCGGCCCGCACAAACCCAGCGTTGGGCCCCACCAACGGCAGTTGTTGGGCGTAGCTGCTCAGCAACAGGTTTTTTACGGTCTTGGGGTTGTACAGCTGCGGATCGTCGAGGCCCAGTAGCACGTCGCTGTTTTTGAACAGGGTTTGCAGTGGGCGACTGTCGCTGGTGTTGTCCCAGAGCTGGGGCATGATTTCCAGGCCCATGGGTTTGGCGAACTGGATCAGTTCGCGCAGCAGGAACTCGCTATCGACGCCGTACAGCACGCCGACGCGCCGGGCCTGGGGCAGGATATTGGCGATCAGGCGCAACTGACGTTCCAGCGGCGGGTCGCTCCATAGCAGACTGATTTTTGCCGGGTGCAAGTTGCCCAGGCGTTGTCGGGCCTGCAGACGGCTGATGCGCAGCACCAGGGTTGGTGGCCCCTGAGCATCCTGCAGGCGCCAGTCCAGACTCGGCAGGTCAAGGAGAATCAGGCGTGTGCTGGCAGGCAGGTGACTGGGCGCTGGCAACTGCTTGAGTGGCGTGAAGCTCACCTGGTCTTCGGGGCGTTGTTGGGCAAGGGCCTGGGTAAAGGCGCGCACGCCGGTGCTGTCTTCGGCGGCCGTCAGCAGGATGTTTGCGCTCCACGCCGGCGCCGCCAGCAACAGGCACGCGAGCAGCAGGGCGCGGCGCCAAAACCGTGAAGCCAAGAAGAGGGTCATCCGTGACTGGTCGGCCATGTCAGAAGTCCAGCTCGGCGCTGAAGTAGAGAACGTGGCGATGGTCGTAGTTGTTGTCGGCCCAGGTGGTGGGCTGGTCATCCAGGCGTTGCTGCAACATGCCCGCCAGCTCCACATTGGCTTTGCCTACGGCAATGCGCTTGGCCACCCGCAGGTCGACCCGCTGGAAGCGATATTGGTTGAGTGCGTCGTCGCCATAGTAGAACAAGGCGCTGGACCAACCCTGGCCCCACTCACGCAGCCAACCGGCCGAGCCACTGTTACGCGCGGTTTGCGCTTTGTCCAGCGGGTTGCTGGAGGTGGCGTCTACATAAGCATAGGTCAGGCGCAGGCGGTCGGCGTTACTCACGCGCCAGTCGAACTGCGACTCGGCACCGCTAAAGCGCGAGCTGTTGGCGTTGCTGGCGATGTATTGGTTGTTGCGCAGCGGCGAGCTGATCATGTCGGTGATTTCGTCATAGAACAGCTTCACGTCGACATTCAGCCCCAGCTCGGCAAAGAAGCCGTTGTAGCCTAGCTCGCGCGAGCGCATCAACTCTTTGTCGAGGTTACCGGGGCCGCGCGTCACGACAAAATATTGACCGGCGTTTTGCCCGTAGGTCGGGGAGCTGAGATTGGTGACGCGGTAGCTCCAATTGACGTTGTTCTCGAACATGTCCGGCGAGCGGATTGCCTCGGAGTACACCGCACGCAAGCCGTGGCGGGGATTGATCAGGTAATTGACCGCCACACGCGGCGTGAGCGAGTTGCCGCTCAGGTGGGTGTCTTCGTACATGGCGCCACCTTGCAGCAGCCAGTGCTCGCTGGCGCGCCATTCCAGGTGGCCGAACAGGCGCCAGGTGGTGTCGTCCAGGGTGCCATTGAAGTAGGTTTCGGAGTCGGCGCGGTCATAGCGGTAATTCATGCCGCTGACCAGGCGCAGGCTGTCGGAGAGGCTGAGCGTGTCCTGGATCTCCACGTCGTAGCGGCTTTCGCGGGTGCTTTGGTCGATATCGCCGCACACGCTTTGGTTGGCACCGTTGCGCCACTGGTCCAGCACCTGGTTGGCCAAGGCCTGTTCGGCGGCGTTACCCGGTGGGGCGGAGCCTTGGCTGTAGGTGTCCATGTGCCGTGCCAGCAATTCGGCATAGTTGGGGTTGAGCTGCCATAGCTGGGTCAGTTCAGGGCTGAACGAGGCCTTGGCGTCACAGGCTTTCCAGATTTGCTTGCGGTCCCATTGCTGTGCCGAGCCCTGGATATACAGGCTGTGGTCGGGGTTGAAGTCGAAGTTCCAGCGCAGGGACCCTGCGTAGTCCTTGGCGGTGACATCAGAATTGGTGCCGCCTTCGGTAATTCCGGCAAACACCGGGGTGTAGGTATAAGGGCGCTGGTTGGTGCCTTCCTTGACGTTCAGTTGCCAATCGAGACTTTGTTGCGCGTTCAAGGCCTGGCTCACCGCCAGGCTGAAACGGTTGAGGCGACGCCCGTCACGGCGGTCGGCGCCGACCGCGTCGCTGTCAAAACCATCGTCCTGTTGCCCGGACAGAGACAAGCGCAAATTGCCGGTCTCCCAGCCCACACCCTGGCTGGCATAGAAGTCATTGATGCCACGCTCACCACGGATGACCTTTACCCGCGAGCCGTGGCTGTTGGCTGGCGAGCGGGTGAGAATATTCACCACCGCCATCAGCGCATTGGCACCGTAGCTGACGGTGTTGGGGCCGCGAAAGACTTCGATGCGCTCGATGTCCTCCATGGCCACCGGGATATCGCTCCAATCCACCGTGGCCAGGCCGGCGCGATAGACCGAGCGACCGTCGATCAGCACCTGCATGCGCCGTGCGTCACTGGCGCTGGTGCCATGGTAATTCACCGACGCCTGGTTGCCGCTGGTGTAGCCGACCATCATCCCCGGGACCAGCCGCAGCAGTTCCGAGATGTCCCGGGCGCCGCTGGCCTTGATCAGCTCACTGTCGATCACCGTCATGCTGCCGGGCACGGCGGCGGCCGATTGCTTGAGGCGCGTGGCGGTCAAGACCTGGGGCAGCGGCTGGCTGTCGAGGAACAGATCGTCGGCCTGCGCGCAGGTAGCACACAACAGCAGCAACAATAATGATGAGCGAGGAGGAGGGCCCAGATACACGGCACGGCCTTGTTAATTGCGGATAGCCGCCCATGTTAACCGAGGTGCGGCTGTTTGCCAGTCGTCGGACTTGCATTTACTTCGCACGCCTCTGGCATTTTCTGACTCGCGCGAATTGATACGGGGGCTGGCCGCAAGCGGGGCGCCCCGTATAATGCCGCCATCGCCACTGGTATGGATTAACGGATTGCATATGACTGAACAGCGCCCTATTGCGGTCCTGGGAGGCGGAAGTTTTGGTACCGCCGTGGCTAACCTGCTGGCCGAGAACGGTCACGCGGTGCGCCAGTGGATGCGCGATCCCGAGCAGGCCGAAGCCATTCGCGTGCATCGCGAAAACCCTCGTTACCTTAAAGGTATCAAGATTCATCCCGCCGTCGAGCCGGTGACCGACCTGCTGGAAACCCTCACGGCCTGCGACCTGTGCTTTGTCGCGCTGCCTTCCAGCGCCTTGCGCTCGGTACTGGCGCCACACGCTGAACGCTTGGCCGGCAAGTTACTGGTCAGCCTGACCAAGGGCATCGAAGCCCATACTTTCAAGTTGATGAGTGAAATCCTCACCGAAATTGCCCCTCAGGCACGCATTGGCGTGCTGTCCGGGCCAAACCTTGCACGGGAAGTCGCCGAGCACGCGTTGACCGCCACCGTGGTCGCCAGTGAAGACGAGGCTTTGTGCGAGCGCGTCCAGGCCGTGCTGCACGGCCGTACCTTCCGGGTCTACGCCAGCGCCGATCGCTTCGGCGTCGAATTGGGCGGGGCCTTGAAAAACGTCTACGCGATCATTGCTGGCATGGCCGTGGCCCTGGGCATGGGCGAAAACACCAAGAGCATGCTGATTACCCGCGCACTGGCCGAGATGACACGTTTTGCGGTGAACCAGGGCGCCAACCCGATGACCTTCCTCGGCCTGGCGGGCGTGGGGGACTTGATCGTCACCTGTTCTTCGCCCAAAAGCCGCAACTACCAGGTCGGGTTCGCCTTAGGCCAAGGGCTGAGCCTGGAGGAAGCGGTGACGCGTCTGGGCGAAGTGGCCGAGGGGGTCAACACCCTCAAGGTCTTGAAGGCCAAGGCCCAGGAAGTGGGCGTGTACATGCCGCTGGTCGCCGGCCTGCATGCGATCCTGTTCGAAGGGCGCACCCTGAACCAGGTCATCGAGTTGCTGATGCGGGCCGAGCCCAAGACCGATGTCGACTTTATTTCCACCAGTGGTTTCAACTGAGGAACGCGTCATGAACGATCCCAAAGCTGCCCCCCAATACGAGTCGATTGGCTTGCGCATCCTGTGGATGCTGGTGTTTGTGCTGGTGTGGCAGGTAGCCCAATTCCTGCTCGGTGCGCTGGTGGTGGTGCAATTGATTTACCGGCTGATCTACGGCGCACCGAACCTGGGCCTGATGAACTTTGGCGACAGCCTCAGCCAGTTCCTGGCGCAGATTGGCCGCTTCGGCAGCTTCCACACCGAACAAAAGCCCTGGCCGTTCGCCGATTGGCCAACCCCGCGCGCGCCCGAAGGCGAAGCGGCCCACAGCGTACCGCCGGCACCGCACCCGGTGCGTGATGAAGAGCCGAAGCTATGAAGGTATGGATTCTGCGTCACGGCGAGGCCCAAGCGCATGCGCGCACGGACGCTGAACGCAACCTTACCGAGCATGGGCGTGCTGAAGTATTGCGCAGTGCTACGCACCTGATTGGCCAGCCCTTGGGCGCCATCATTGCCAGCCCTTATGTTAGGGCGCAGCAGACGGCGCAGTTGGTGCGCGATGTGCTGGGGTTTGAGCCTGAGATCCGCACGGTGCCGTGGCTGACGCCCGATGGGGATGTCCAGCGAGTGCTGGAGAAACTCGATACCGATGACAACGTGCTGTTGGTTAGCCACCAACCGCTGGTGGGTAGCCTGATCAGTTTTCTGCAGCATGGGCACCAGCGCCAGCCACAGCCGATGTACACGGCCAGTTTGGCGGAGCTTGAGGGTGATTTTCCGTTGGCGGGGTTGATGAGTCTGGTGGATGTGAAGAATCCCTAGGCATCGTGCGACGCTGTGGCGAGGGAGCTTGCTCCCGCGACGGCCTGCCAGCCGACACCTATCTCGCTGACGCCCGCGATCCAATTGTGGGAGCTGGCTTGCCTGCGATGACGGCATCCCTGCCGGTTTACCCCCCACTCCCTGTCGAATTACGGCCAGCGTGGTTTGATGGGGCGCCTAAGATCAAAAGCAGATCAAGATCAAGAGCAGATCAAGAGCGTCTCGCTTCGCATCGTGGTTAGCGGCAGGCCGTTTCCTTCGTCTGTGCTATACAGTCAACCAAGCAAGTGCTTGGTTGGCTGTATCTCGGATCACAAAGGAGCGCGTCCCATGCCTGTCGCTTTTCGTTTGCCGTTGCAGGTCTTCTTCGAGCGTGAAGCGCGGCACCCGCGCAAAGTCTTCCTCGTTCAGCCCATCGGCGGCGGTGAGGTGCAGGCCCTCACCTGGGGCGAGGTCGGCCACCAGGCCCGTTGCGCCGCGCACTGGCTGCGTGCGCGGGAGTTGCCCCAGGGTTCGCACATTGCCTTGATTTCAAAAAACTGCGCCCACTGGATCATCGCCGACCTGGCGATCTGGATGGCCGGGCACGTGTCGGTGCCGCTTTATCCCAACCTCACCGCGGACTCAGTCGCCCATGTGCTGACCCATTCGCAGGCGCGGTTGGCGCTGATCGGCAAGCTGGATGATTGGTCGGCAATGGCGCCTGGCGTTCCTGCGGATGTGCCGACTGTCAGCCTGCCGCTGTGCCCTCCTGAAGAGACTTTCGATTTCACTTGGGCGGACCTGCAAGCCTGTTTACCGATCCAGGACAACCCGCTACCGGATGCCGCCAGCCTGGCCACTATCATCTACACCTCCGGTACGACCGGCCTGCCTAAAGGGGTGATGCACAGTTTCGGCGCCTTGGGGTTTGCTGCCTCGGGCGGTACTGAGCTGTTTGGCCTCGGGGAGGGCGACCGGTTGCTGTCGTACCTGCCGCTATGCCATGTGGCGGAGCGGATGTTTGTAGAAATGGCTTCGATCTATACCGGGCAAACCGTTTTTTTCGCCGAGAGCCTGGAAACCTTCCTCACCGATCTGCGCAGGGCGCGGCCGACGGCCTTGTTTGGCGTGCCGCGCATCTGGACCAAATTCCAACTGGGCGTCTACGCCAAAATCCCGGAAAAACGCCTCGATACTCTGTTACGCCTGCCTTTCATCGGCAAACGCGTCGGCCATAAAATTCTCGCCGGCCTGGGGCTGGATGCGCTGCGCATCGCCCTGTCCGGCGCCGCGCCGGTGCCCGAGGCGTTGCTGCGTTGGTATCAGCGCCTGGGCCTGGATGTGCTGGAGGTGTACGGCATGACCGAAAACTGCGGCTATTCCCATGTGTGTCGCCCAGGTGGGCAAACGCTCGGTTGGATCGGCCAGCCCTGCCCAGGCGTGCAAGTGCGTATCGACCCGTCAGGCGAAGTGCAGGTACGCAGTGGCGCGACCATGCTGGGCTATTTCAAGGACCCGCAGAAAACCGCGGACACGCTCACCGCAGATGGCTTCCTGCGTACGGGTGACAAGGGCGAGCAGGACGCGGACGGTCGCCTGCGCCTGACCGGACGTCTCAAGGAAATTTTCAAGACCAGCAAAGGCAAATACGTAGCCCCGGCGCCGATTGAAAACCGCCTGGCCGAACATGCACGTATTGAACAGGTGTGTGTGGTCGGCGAGGGGCTCAGCGCGCCGATCGGGCTGTGCGTGTTGTCGGCACCCGGCGAGGACCGCCAAGCTCTCGGCAGCGGCCTTGAGCGCTGGCTGGCACAGGTGAACGCGGGCCTGGACAAGCATGAACGCATGGGGCACTTGGTGGTGGTGAAAGACCACTGGGCGGTGGAAAATGGTTTTCTCACGCCGACCTTGAAGATCAAACGCAACGTGATCGAGTCGACGTACGGGCCACAATTGCAAGCATGGAGCGCGCGCGCCGAAACCGTTCTGTGGCAGGATTAGGGTCGTAATAAAACCAACAAGGACAACCGTATGAGCCTGTGGCGTACCCAACCGAATATCGAACACCTCAACGCGATCCAGAAAAACACCATCGGTGAAATGCTGGATATTCGTTTCGAAAGCTTCGACGACGAATCCCTTACCGCCAGTATGGTGGTCGACCACCGCACCCATCAGCCCTACGGCCTGCTGCACGGCGGCGCCTCGGTGGTGCTGGCCGAAAGTGTCGGCTCCATGGCCGCCTACTTGTGCATTGATGCAAGCAAGTTCTATTGCGTGGGCCTGGAGGTCAACGCCAACCACCTTCGCGGCGTGCGCAGCGGCCGGGTAACTGCGGTGGCCAAGGCTATTCATATCGGGCGTACCACCCAGGTGTGGGACATCCGCCTGAGCAGCGACGAGGGCAAGGCCAGTTGTGTCTCGCGCCTGACCATGGCCGTGGTGCCGCTGGGTGAACAACCGCCGGCGCGATAGCGCGTGGCGTGAGTGTCATCATTCCTGGCAGTTACAGTCATTGCTGTAGGGGCCGGGCATGGTGACAATCCCCCTCTGTTTTTGTTGATGGAACCTGTATGTCGCAGCACGTGTTTTTTACCCACGCCAATGGCTTCCCTTCGGCCACCTACGGCAAGCTGTTTGCCGCCCTGGCCCCGGAATATGCGGTGGCCCATCTGCCACAGCACGGTCACGACCCCAGGTTCCCGGTGGATGATAACTGGCAGAACCTGGTGGACGAGCTGATCCATCATCTGGAGCAGCAGCCAGAGCCTGTATGGGGCGTGGGCCATTCCCTGGGTGGCGTGCTGCATTTACACGCGGCCATGCGCTGCCCGCAACTGTACCGGGGCGTGGTGATGCTGGATTCGCCGGTGCTCACCCGCGCAGACCGCTGGGTGATCCGCGCTGCCAAGCGCTTTGGTTTTATCGACCGCCTCACCCCGGCTGGGCGCACGCTTGGCCGGCGCGAAGAATTCACCGACCTGGACACCGCGCGCAGCTATTTCGCCGGCAAGACCCTGTTCCGTGGCTTTGATCCCGATTGCTTTGACGCGTACCTGCAACATGGCCTGCAGCAAGTGGGCGACCGCCTGCGCCTGCGGTTCGACCCTGCCACCGAAATCAGCATCTATCGCGGCGTGCCCCACACCAGCCCGGGCCAGGTGCGCCAGTTGAAGGTGCCGCTGGCCGTGGTGCGTGGCCGCCAGAGCCGGGTGGTGATGCGTCACCATGCCAGCGGTGTCGACCGCTTGCCCATGGGCGAAATGCTCACCATGCCCGGCGGCCATATGTTTCCCCTCGAACGCCCTCAGGACACTGCTGCCTTGATCAAGACCCTGTTCGCCCGCTGGCAGGCCCGTGAGCGCAGTTGCGCATGAGTACGCCCGTCGAAGAGGTACGCCTGAGCCTGCCGCACATCGAACTGGCCGCGCATCTGTTCGGGCCCGAGGACGGTCTGCCGGTAATTGCCCTCCATGGTTGGCTGGACAACGCCAACAGCTTTGCGCGCCTGGCGCCCAGGCTGCGAGGGTTGCGCATCGTCGCTCTGGACATGGCGGGGCATGGGCATTCGGCGCACCGCCCGGCTGGCGCCGGTTATGCCTTGTGGGATTACGTCTACGACGTGCTGCAGGTGGCTGAGCAACTGGGCTGGAAACGTTTTGCATTACTTGGCCACTCCCTGGGCGCCATCGTCTCTCTGGTAGTGGCCGGGGCCTTGCCGGAGCGGGTGACACACCTGGGCCTGATTGACGGCGTGATCCCACCGACCGCCAGCGGCGAGAACGCGGCCGAGCGCCTGGGCATGGCGTTGCAGGCGCAATTGAGCCTGCAGGACAAGCGCAAGCCGGTCTACAACAGCCTTGATCGAGCGGTCGAGGCGCGGATGAAAGGCGTGGTGGCGGTCAGCCGTGAAGCGGCGCAGCTCCTGGCCCAGCGCGGTTTGATGCCCGTACCGGGCGGTTACACCTGGCGCAGCGATAGCCGCCTGACCCTGGCGTCGCCGATGCGCCTGACCGACGAACAAGCCATGGCCTTCGTGCGAAGGGTAGGGTGCCCTACCCAGTTGGTGGTCGCGGCTGACGGCATGCTGGCGAAACATTCCGAATTGCTTTCTCAGCTACCCTTCACGGTTACCACGCTGCCAGGCGGCCATCATTTACACCTGAATGACGAGCCCGGTGCGGCTCTTGTTGCAGACTGTTTCAATCGGTTCTTCTCCACGCCTTGACTTGGCGGGGTCAACTGCCGAGGCTGGGCGGATTGAAAGGGAGTCAACCATGAACACACTCGATATCGCTGTGACCAACATTGGCCAGGGCTCACTGATCCGATGAGCCTGGGTAAAGGACGTATCCGTGCCCTTGGCCTTTGCTGTTTCAGCCCCCTGGTATTTGCCGCCGATCTGCCCGGCAGCCAGGATCTACCGGCGGTAGCCCGCCAGGTTGATGCGCAAATCGTCGATTACCGCCCCGCTGAAGACAAGGAACGCATCTACCCCATGGGCGCGATCCGCAAGATCAGCGGCCAGTTGCGTTATGAAGGCCAGGCCATCGCACGCGGCCCAGCCACTGCAATCACCTATGAATTGCCCGCCGAACACAGCTCCAGCGCCGCCTTTACCGCAACGCGCGAAGCCTTGCAGGCCAAGGGGGCGCAGTTGTTGTTCTGGTGCAAGGCCCGCGATTGTGGCGAAAGCAGCCTGTGGGCCAACGAAGTGTTTGGCAACGCCAAGCTGGTGGGCGCTGACGGCCAACAGGAATACCTGCTGCTACGCCTGGCCGCCCCGCAGGACAATTCCCTGATCGCGTTGTACGGCATCACCCGTGGTAACCGCCGCGCCTACCTGCATGTGGAGCAACTCGACGCCAGCGCGCCCTTGGGCGAGCTGCTGCCCACCTCGGCCACCCTGCTGCGTGAACTCAAAAGCACCGGCGAGCTGGATTTTCCCGCGCTGGTTGCCAAGCCGGATGACACCTGGCTGACCTTGATATCCCGAGCCTTGAACCTCGACACCACCCTGCGCGTGAGCCTGAGCGGGCCGCAGGCCGAGGCCTGGCGCCAGGCGCTGGTGGAGAAGGGCGTGCGCACCGCCCGTCTGGAAACCGGCACCGGTGAAACCCAAGGGCTGCATCTGCATCTGATACGCTAAGCACCACAGGGCGAACGGACCCGCGCCGTTCGCCTAAGCTCTCTTTCTACAGCCTTCTTTTCGAGATACCCGATGCTCAATAACGATCGCCTGCTGGTGCAAATCCTGCTGCTGGTGCTGTTTGGTGCCAGCTTCTGGGTCATGGCGCCGTTCTGGTCGGCGCTGTTCTGGGGCGCGGTGCTGGCATTTGCCAGCTGGCCGCTGATGCGTTTGCTCACCCGTTGGCTCGGCGGCCGAGAATCCCTGGCCGCTGGCATCCTGACGTTGGGCTGGATGTTGCTGGTGGCGGTGCCATTGGTATGGCTGGGGTTCAACCTGGCTGACCATGTGCGTGATGCGGTGGCGCTGATCAAGGACATCCAGGT
Organism: Pseudomonas sp. PA-1-6B; assembly: GCF_021609545.1. Lineage (NCBI taxonomy): Bacteria > Pseudomonadati > Pseudomonadota > Gammaproteobacteria > Pseudomonadales > Pseudomonadaceae > Pseudomonas > Pseudomonas sp. PA-1-6B. Next base: position 43,245 of record NZ_WJZM01000022.1, on the reverse strand, counting down.
CGACGGCTTGCCCGAGGCGCCGACCTGGTTGGGGTCGATCCCCTTCGTAGGCGAGCGCCTGGTGGCGACCTGGGACAGCATTGATCAACAAGGCGCGGCGCTGATGGTGAGCATCAAGCCGTACCTGGGTCAGGTCGGCAATTGGTTGTTGGCGCGCAGTGCGCAAATTGGCGGCGGCATTCTTGAGCTGACCCTGAGCCTGGTCTTCGTGTTCTTTTTCTACCGTGACGGGCCGCGCCTGGCGATGTTTGTGCACCGCCTGTTGGAGCGCCTGATTGGCGAGCGCGCTGGCTATTACATCGAACTGGTGGCCGGCACGGTGCAGCGGGTGGTCAATGGTGTGATCGGCACCGCTGCGGCCCAGGCGCTGCTGGCGCTGATCGGCTTTCTAATCGCTGGCGTACCGGGCGCGCTGGTGCTGGGTATCGTGACTTTCCTGCTCAGCCTTATTCCCATGGGGCCGCCGCTGGTGTGGATTCCGGCCACGGCGTGGCTGGTGTGGAAGGGCGATTACACCTACGCGGTATTCCTGGGCGTGTGGGGCACGTTCGTGATCAGCGGCGTGGATAACGTGCTCAAGCCGTACCTGATCAGCCGTGGCGGCAACCTGCCGTTGGTGATTGTGCTGTTGGGTGTGTTTGGTGGGTTGATAGCGTTCGGATTTATCGGCCTGTTTATTGGCCCGACGTTGCTGGCGGTGGCCTACAGCCTGTTGACAGACTGGAGCGCGAGCCAGGCGCAAGTGCGTCGTGAAGACAAACCCTGTAACTGATGGGTGTACCTAACTGTGGTGCGCCGCAGTACTTGTGGGAGCTGGCTTGCCTGCGATAGCGGTGGGCCAGCCAACACTTCATCGACTGACACTGCGCAATCGCAGGCAAGCCAGCTCCCACATTTAAATCGCGGCGCGTCAGGTAAATGGGAGTGCTTAAACCCTCGGCAACCACATCACCGCCGTCAACCCACCGCCCGGTGTATCTTCCAGGCTCAGGTGGCCGCCGAGTCGCTCGACGGCTTCCCTGGCAATGGTCATCCCCAAACCGACCCCTCCGGAATTGCGGTTGCGCGATCCCTCCAGGCGAAAGAACGGCTCGAACACCGCTTCGCGCTTATCGGCGGCGATTCCCGGGCCGTGGTCGATCACCCGTATCACCAGGGCGCCGCGGCTGTCAGCCAGTTCTACCCGGGCGGTGCCGGCATAGCGCAGGGCGTTGTCGATCAAATTGTTCAGGCATGAACGCAGGGCCATCGGCTGTACCTGCAACGGTGTACAGGTGCCGGAAAATTTCACGTCGCGGCCTTGGTCCTGAGCGTTTTCACTCAGGGATTCCACCAATGCCTGTACGTCGAGCCAATGCCGCGTCTCGCTGGTGCGCTGTTCGTGCAGGTAGCTCAAGGTGGCATCCAGCATGCCGATCATGTCGTCCAGATCCTGGCGCATCTGGCCTTGCAACTTGGGGTCTTCGATCTGTTCCAGGCGCAGCTTGAGGCGCGAGAGTGGGGTGCGCAGGTCATGGGAGACCGCGCCGAGCATGCGGGCGCGCTGGCTGACTTGTTCGCGGATGCGCTTTTGCATCAGGTTGAAGGTCGAGGCCGCCTGGCGTGCTTCGCGAGGCCCGGATTCCACCAGGGGCGGGCTGTCGAGGTCGACGCTCAAGCGCTCGGCCGCCGCGCTCAGGCGCTGGATCGGCCGGCTCAGCAGTTTGGCGCCGTACCAGGCGGCGATGATCAGCGAGATAAATTGAAATGTCAGGGGCACCACCGGGCCGCCAAACCAGGGGCGAGGCGCCTTGCGCAAGGGCGTGAGACTGCCGTCCGGTTGTTCGACGAACGCCGCGCGGGGCGGTGGCGGTGGGCCGTAGTGGTGGAACCAGAAGAACGCCAGCACATGGGCCAGCACAATCGCCACCAGCAACAGGCCGAACAGTCGCCCGAACAGCGTATTGAAGGGGGCGCGCATCAACCGATATCCCGGGCGTCGAACAGGTAGCCTTCGCCGCGTACGGTCTTGATCAGTTGCGGAGCCTTGGGGTCATCCCCCAGTTTCTGACGCAGGCGCGACACCAGCAAGTCGATGCTGCGATCAAAGGCCTCGATAGAGCGCCCGCGGGCCGCGTCCAACAGCTGTTCGCGGCTCAGCACACGGCGCGGGCGTTCTATGAACACCCACAACAAACGAAACTCGGCGTTGGACAGCGGCACCACCAGGCCATCATCGGCCACCAACTGGCGCAGCACGCTGTTCAGGCGCCAATTGTCGAAACGGATATTGGCCCGCTGTTCGGTGCGGTCATCACGCACCCGGCGCAAGATTGTCTGGATACGCGCGACCAGTTCCCGGGGTTCGAACGGCTTGGACATATAGTCGTCTGCCCCCAGTTCCAGGCCGATGATGCGGTCGGTGGGTTCGCAGCGGGCGGTGAGCATCAGGATCGGAATGTCCGACTCGGCGCGCAGCCAGCGGCACAATGTCAGCCCGTCTTCGCCCGGCAGCATCAGGTCGAGCACCACCACATCGAAGGTCTCCGCTTGCATGGCTTGGCGCATGGCGGTGCCGTCGGTGACGCCTGAGGCGAGAATATTGAAGCGTGCCAGGTAGTCGATCAGCAGTTCGCGGATCGGCACGTCGTCGTCGACAATCAGCGCGCGGGTGTTCCAGCGCTTGTCTTCGGCGATCACCGCGTCTTTTGGCGCTTCGTTTACAGGGTCGCAAGGGGTATGCATAGCGAGGTCATCTGCCTGGTTGTGGCTGTCAGCATAGGCGCCCAGTTCCAGGGCTGGAAGTGCTGGGCGGGCGGTCATGTGCGCGAGGCTAGCCGGACGGCGTATTGAGGGCATGTCGTGAATGTATCGGCGCTGAAACAATCACCCTGAATCGCCTATATTGGGCGCTTGATCGGTATTTACCGATCATCGGATCCCGCAACGGCGCTGCTTGCGCTACAATCCGCGCCGATTTCGACTTGCCTGAGAGCCCATTCCAATGTCCGTCTGCCAGACTCCTATCATCGTCGCCCTGGATTACCCCACCCGTGACGCCGCACTGAAGCTGGCTGACCAGTTGGACCCCAAGCTTTGCCGGGTCAAAGTCGGCAAGGAACTGTTCACCAGTTGCGCGGCGGAAATCGTCGGCACCCTGCGTGACAAAGGCTTCGAAGTGTTCCTGGATCTGAAATTCCATGACATCCCCAACACCACTGCGATGGCCGTCAAAGCCGCGGCCGAGATGGGCGTGTGGATGGTCAATGTGCACTGCTCCGGTGGCCTGCGCATGATGAGCGCCTGCCGCGAAGTGCTGGAACAGCGCAGCGGCCCAAAACCGTTGTTGATCGGTGTAACCGTGCTCACCAGCATGGAGCGCGAGGACCTGGCGGGCATTGGCCTGGATATCGAGCCGCAGGTTCAGGTGTTGCGCCTGGCAGCCCTGGCGCAGAAAGCCGGCCTCGACGGCCTGGTGTGCTCAGCCCTGGAAGCCCAGGCCCTGAAGAACGCTCACCCCTCGCTGCAACTGGTGACACCGGGTATCCGTCCTACCGGCAGCGCCCAGGATGACCAGCGCCGCATCCTGACCCCACGCCAGGCCCTGGATGCGGGCTCTGACTATCTGGTGATTGGCCGTCCGATCAGCCAGGCAGCGGATCCTGCCAAGGCGTTGGCAGCGGTCGTCGCCGAGATCGCCTGATTTTTAGAGCGGCAAAAATGTGGGAGCTGGCTTGCCTGCGATAGTATCAACTCGGTATCACTTAGAGACCGAGTTGCTTGCATCGCAGGCAAGCCAGCTCCCACATCTGTTTTTGTGGTGTGTCAGCTGACTTTGAGCACCAACTTCCCGAAGTTCTCGCCATTGAACAGCTTCATCAGCGTTTCCGGGAATGTCTCCAGCCCTTCGACAATATCTTCCTTGCTCTTGAGCTTGCCCTGGGCCATCCAGCCGGCCATTTCCTGGCCCGCCGCCGCGAAGTTCGCCGCGTGGTCCATCACCACAAAGCCTTCCATGCGCGCACGATTGACCAGCAATGACAGGTAGTTGGCCGGGCCTTTGACCGCTTCCTTGTTGTTGTACTGGCTGATTGCGCCGCAAATCACTACGCGGGCTTTGAGCGCCAGGCGGCTGAGCACGGCGTCGAGAATATCGCCGCCGACGTTATCGAAATACACGTCCACGCCTTTGGGGCACTCGCGCTTGAGGGCGGCGGGCACGTCTTCAGTTTTGTAGTCGATGGCGGCGTCGAAGCCCAGCTCATCCACCAGGAACTTGCACTTTTCGGCGCCACCGGCGATCCCCACCACGCGACAGCCTTTGAGCTTGGCGATCTGCCCGGCGATGCTACCCACGGCACCGGCAGCACCGGAGATCACCACGGTGTCACCGGTTTTCGGGGCGCCGGTCTCCAGCAGGGCAAAGTACGCCGTCATGCCGGTCATGCCCAGGGCGGACAGGTAGCGGGGCAGGGGCGCTAGCTTGGGGTCCACTTTATAGAAACCACGGGGCTCGCCAAGGAAGTAATCCTGCACGCCCAGTGCACCGTTCACGTAGTCCCCCACCGCGAAGTTCGGATGCTTCGAGGCAATCACCTTGCCTACGCCCAGGGCGCGCATCACTTCGCCGATGCCTACTGGTGGGATGTAGGACTTGCCTTCATTCATCCAGCCACGCATGGCCGGGTCGAGGGACAGGTATTCATTGCGCACCAGCACCTGGCCGTCCTGGGGTTCGCCCACCGGCACTTCCTGGTAAGTGAAGGTCTCGCGCGTGGCGGCACCGACCGGGCGTTTGGCGAGCAGAAATTGGCGGTTGGTCTGGGCGGTCATGGCAAGGACTCTTTAGAAATGGAACATGAGTGATAGACCCTCAGTGGCAGAAGGGCAAGGGTGTGCAAAGCAGGCGAATGCCCGGCAATAGGCCTCGCTGATAATCAGCCGGGCGGCTTTATCACTGCGATTCATGCAGCGCCAACCGGCCTTCTGATAGTGCTGACGCACGGCTCCCGGCGTTGGCTAGACTCGCTCCACCGTTACTAACCCCACAGGACAGTTCCCATGAGCATGACGTTTTCCGGCCAGGTCGCCTTGGTGACCGGCGCCGCTGCTGGTATTGGCCGCGCCACCGCGCTGGCATTCGCCGCCGAAGGCTTGAAGGTGGTGGTCGCGGACCTTGATGTGGCAGGCGGCGAGGGTACTGTGGCACTGATCCACCAGGCCGGTGGCGAAGGGATATTTGTGCGCTGCAACGTCACGCTCGACACGGACGTGCAGCAATTGATGGCACAGACCGTCGCCACCTATGGGCGCCTGGACTACGCCTTCAACAACGCCGGCATCGAAATCGAAAAGGGCAAACTGGCTGACGGCAGTCTCGATGAGTTCGATGCGATCATGGGGGTTAACGTCAAAGGCGTGTGGCTGTGCATGAAGTATCAGTTGCCGTTGCTGTTGGCTCAGGGCGGTGGGGCCATCGTCAACACCGCATCGGTGGCGGGGCTGGGGGCGGCACCGAAGATGAGCATCTATGCGGCGTCCAAGCATGCGGTGATTGGCCTGACCAAATCGGCGGCCATCGAGTACGCGAAGAAGAAAATTCGCGTGAATGCCGTCTGCCCGGCCGTGATTGATACCGACATGTTTCGTCGCGCCTATGAGGCCGACCCACGCAAGGCTGAGTTTGCCGCAGCCATGCACCCGGTGGGACGCATTGGCAAGGTTGAGGAAATCGCCAGCGCCGTGTTGTACCTGTGCAGTGATGGCGCAGCGTTTACCACCGGTCAGGCCCTGGCGGTGGACGGTGGCGCGACGGCGATCTAGGACCGCGCTTGGCATGCTGTTTGAAAAGAGCGCGGGGTGATGTGGGGCGTTTCCATAGCTGGCAGAGTGCCGTGGCTGAATATGTTTCTTCAGGTAAATAATCTAATAAAATCAATAATTTAATAAAAGTTTGCGGCCGGCTTTACCAGGCTTCTGTGCTTAACTGCTTTGGGTTAACAGACAGTTTAAGTGAGTGGCTCATGGATTTAGGGATCGATCGACAAGCCCTGGTACCGGTTGTTCAGCAGATCGTCGGCGCGGTGGCAGAATGGATTCGCAAGGAGGGGGTGAGCCCTGGCACACGCTTGCCGTCCATTCGCCAATTGGCCCTCGATAACCTGCTGAGCCAGTCCAGCGTGATCGAGGCATTCGAGCGCTTGGTGGCCCAGGGGCTGCTGGCTCCCAGGCAGGGTTCGGGGTTCGTGGTGGCGCATCCCGCCACGGCCCACGAAAACCATTGGTATGAAGGTGCGGAACAAGGCTGGGGTGCATTTACCGATAGCCCGCTGGGCGAGCTGAAGTTGGGCTGCGGTTGGTTACCCGACACCTGGCGCGAAAGCGATGACATCAGCTACGCGATCCGTGAACTGAGCCGTACCGACACTGGTGGCCTGTTCAACTACAGCACACCCTTGGGGCTGCCGGCGTTGCGCGAACAACTGCTCAAGCGCCTGACCCAGATTCACGTGCCCACCAGCCTGGACTGTATCCTCACCACCCATGGCGCCAGCCATGCCCAGGACCTGCTGATACGCACGTTGCTCAAGCCCGGTGATGAGGTGGTGGTCGAAACACCCGGGTATGGCAATCTCTACCGCCAACTGGCCTTTCGGGGGGTCACGCTGCTGCAAGTGCCACGTGCCCATGGCGGCCCGGATATCCCGGCATTGGAAGCGCTGCTGCAAACCCATCGGCCCAAGTGCCTGTTCATCAACAGCCTGTATCACAACCCCACCGGCACCAGCCTGTGCCGTCCGGTGGCGGAGCGGTTGTTGGAGCTGGCCCGCGAACTCGACTTCCTGATTATCGAAGAGGATGTGTACGGCGACCTGCAGCATGCCAGTTGCACGCGCTTGTCAGCGCTGGCCCATGATGACCGGGTGATCTATGTGTCGAGCTTTTCCAAGACCCTGAGCAGCGCCCTGCGCGTGGGTTACCTGTGTGCCAGTGCTGCGATCATTACGCAATTGGCCCAGCTCAAGACCCTGACAGGCATCGGCACTTCACGGTTTGCCGAAGCCATGGTGGCGACGTTGCTGAGTAACGGCACTTACCGTAAGTGGGTGCAGCGCCTGCGCAAGCGCTTGAATGCGCAGATGGCCGCCACGTTGCAGGTACTGGAGGATGAAGAGTGGCAGGTATTTGCCGCACCCGCGGGCGGGATGTTCCTGTGGGCACGACCAGGCATGGCCGACCCCTTGCAATTGCAAGCCTGCGCCCAGCGGCTGGGTGTGTTGCTGTCGCCCGGCGCACTGTTCAGCCCCACGGGTGAGCGCAGCGAATGGTTACGCATCAATGTGGCCTACGCGGCTGATCAACGCGCATTGACGCTGTTCCGAGCCATGGGCGCGGCAAGATCGACCTCAACCATTCTGAAAACGACGCGCATGTAGCTTTTTGCCATTATTCCGGCGCCAGCGGCTTGTGCTCAGTGCCTCGGGGTTGCGAATCTCGCTGCTTGTAAACCTGGCTTATGGCATTTGCCATTGCAAGAGGATCAAGTGCAATGATTTCGGGCGTGCAACGACGTTTCGCCAACCTCGGTATGGCAAAAAAACTCGGCTTGGGGTTTACCCTGGTACTGCTGCTGACGGCCTTGGTAGCGGCCATCGGTGTGTGGTCCCTGCAGACCATCGGCCAGCGCTTCGAAGGCCTTACGTCGATGTCGACGCTCAACAGCGACCTGCTCAAGGTGCGCGTGATCGAGCAAGACTATGCGTTGCACGCCGACCCCAAGGCCGTTGATGCCCTGCATGCCAGTGTCGATGCGCTGCTGGCCCAGGCCACGCGTCTCAAGGCTCGGTCTGCCAGCAACGAGCGAGTGATGGGTGACGTTGAGCAAGCCTTGGTCGCCTATCGCCAGGCATTCGATGAGTTCGTCGAGTTGACCCAGACCAAAGACCTAGCGCTGGAAATGGCCAGTTGGTCGGTGTCCAGCGTGGCCAATAACCTGGATGTGCTGCAAGCCGGGCTGGCGGACGACGGCGCCTATGGCCTCAAGGAAAGCCAAGGCAAGGAGGGCGCGGAGTTTATCGAGCAGGCAGGGCAGGTCAGCCAGGTGTCGCGGCTGATGTTGCAGGCCATGAACGAAGCGCGGGTGCGCCTGGATCAGAGCCGCAGGGCGGACGCAGACGACGCCGGGCAGGGCAAGATCGAGCAAGCCGACCAGGCCCTGGCTGAAGTCGAGAAACTCAAAACCACGGTCAAGGACCCCGGCTACCAGACAGTGCTCAATGAAGTCTCCGGGCATATCGCGTCGTTCAGTGAAAAGCTCGGCGAATACACCGGGCTGCTGGCCCAGGAAAAAGTGGTCTACACGCAATTGCATGACCGCGCCGAGCAAGTGGTGAATAGGGTCAACCAGGCGTACGCCGCCGAAGACCAGTCCATGCAAACGCAGTTGCAGCACAGCACGCTGCTGATCATCGGTTCATCTGCCCTGGCGCTGCTGGTGGGCTTGATCGCTGCATGGGTGATCACCCGCTTGATTGTTACGCCGTTGCGGGCAGTGATCGCCGTGGCCCAGCAGATCGCCTCGGGTGACCTGAGTGGGCGCATGGAGATCAGCCGGCGTGATGAAATCGGCCAACTGATGCAGGCGATGCAGCAGATGGGCAACAGCTTGAGCCAGATGGTCAGCGGGTTGCAGGCGGGGATCGAACAGCTCGCCAGCTCCGCGCATTCATTGTCCAGCGTCACCGAGCAAACCACTGCCGAAGTCAGCAACCAGAAGGACGAAACCGAGCAAGTCGCTACGGCGATGAACCAGATGACCGCCACGGTGCACGATGTGGCACGCAATGCCGAGCAGGCGGCCCAAGCCGCGCAGACCGCGGATGCCAAGGTCGATAGCGGCCAGCAGGTGGTGCGCATGAGTCTGCAGCGGATCGAGTTGCTGGCCACATCCAGCAACAGTGCCAGCGCCAGTATCGAAAGCCTTAGCGCGCAAATCCAGAATATAGGTACCGTCTTGAGCGTGATCCAGAGCGTGGCCGAACAGACCAACTTGCTGGCTTTGAACGCTGCGATTGAGGCGGCGCGTGCCGGTGAGCAGGGGCGTGGCTTCGCAGTGGTGGCCGATGAAGTGCGGGCACTGGCCAAGCGCACCCAGCAATCGACCGAGGAAATCGAACGGCTGGTCAGCACGCTGCGCAGTGCGGCGCAGTCCTCGGTGCAGCAGATCCAGCAGAGTGGCGAGCTGGTGAAGCTGGCGGTCAGTGATGCGCTGGAAACCGAAGGGGCCTTGGGCAGCATTGCGGCGGCTGTTTCATTGATCCAGCAGATGAACCAACAGATCGCCGCCGCCGCCGAGGAGCAAAGCTCGGTGGCCGAAGAGATCAACCGCAGCGTCACCAGTATTCGGGCGAGTGCCGATCATTCTGCGTTGAGCATGCAAGGCAATGCCGCCTCGAGCATCCAGTTGGCGCAGTTGGGTGCGCAACTCAAGGGGATGGTGGGGCATTTCCGCCTTTGATCGCAGCGTAGACGCTGCGATCTGAGGGCTGGGCGATCAGGCGTGGTTGGCGAGGAAGGTCAGCAGCGTCTCGTTGACGAAATCCGGGTTCTCGCGGCTGGAGATATGCCCGGCTTCGGGGATCAGGATCAGGCTGCAACCGATCAGGTCGGCCATTTCCTCGGACTCGGCGGGTGGCCGGGGTTTGTCCTGCTCGCCGCACATCACCAGGGTGGTGTCGGAGTCCAATGCAGGTAAGTGCGCCAAGATGTCTTCGCGGCTGAAGATCAGGCGGCCCAGCGGCACAATGCTGTCCAGTAAGCGTTCTCTGGGGAAGTCTTGCAGTGACTGGCGAAAGTCCCGGTACAGCGCGGATTCGCGGTCGATGCCCGGGCGGAAGAAGATCGGTGCGATCACATCCAGCAACGGTTCGGGGATCGCCCCGGCGTCTTCAATCATCTTGAACAGCGAGAAATAATACTGGCGCGTTGCTTCGGGTTCGGCCCCGAGGTAGGTGTCCATCAGCACTACGCTGTTGATGCGCTCGGGAGCTTGCAATGCCAGGCGTGCGCCCCACATGCCGCCGACCGAGAGGCCCACCAGGTTGGCTTGCTCGATGCTCAGGTGATCCAGCAGCGCCAGGGCCTGGCGGGCGAGGTCATCCAGGGAATGGGTGGGTGCTGGCAACGGCCCGGACTCACCGTGGCCCCACAACTCGGGGACGATCACGCGGTATTGCTGCGACAGTGCTTCAATCTGCGGCGCCCACATGTCGCTGGCCCACAGGTAACTCGAACCCAGTAGCACGACAGGGCCGGCGCCCTGGTCGATATAGTGCAGCGGTTGTCCATCAATCACGGCGACAGGCATAACAGGCCTCTAATTTCACGGAGTGAGGGGCACTTTTTTACGCTAGTCGGGGGCGGGAGGATAGGTGCACATTGATGGCATGTGATGATTTCACTGTGGGAGCTGGCTTGCCTGCGATGAAGGCCTGCCAGCCGATGCTCACCTACCTGACACCCCACAATCCCACTGTGGGAGCGGGCTTGCTCGCGAAAGCGGTGTGTCAGTCAACATCAATGTTTGCTGGGCCGACGTCTTCGCAGGCAAGCCAGCTTCCACCTTTGATCGTCGTTGCTTTGAGCATTGCGTCGCGTTGCCATCAATCGTAAATAGCTTTCTTCTTCCACTCGGCATCGGCGTCGACGACTTTCAAGCCTTCAGTCAGCTCGTTGACTTCGTCTTCGGCCGGCTTGCTGTTGGTCAGCACTGTGGAGTTGGCGCGCGCCAGTTGGGACTCCAGCAGTTGCAACTGGGCGCTGTAGAGCACCGGTTCTGGCTGTTTGCGCAGGTACTGCACGCCGCGCTCGAACGCCAGGCGTGCCTGGCCGGGTTGGCCTTGTAGCAGGGCGTGCTGGCCGAGGTTGTTGAAAAACTCGATGTGCAGCAGCACCAGGATATGACGGATTTCCTTGATCCAGTGCTTGGCCTCGTTGGTCGGCAGGAAGCCGTCCTGGGCGGCGCGGGTGACTTGGCCGTGCAGGGCTTCGAGCAAAAAGCGCACGTCCTTGGCCTTGGCTTCGGTCTGGATCGGGGCCGGTGGGTTGGGCACCGGAATCGATTCGCCTTGGGCGATCAGCGCATTCAGTTCGTTGATGCGGGCCTTGAGCGGTGTGCTGGACTTGTTGAGGTTCAACAGGCGCTGGTTGACGTTCAGTTCCAGGCGAGCCAGCAACAGCTTGAGCGCTGGGGTCATCAGTTGGCCGGGGAAGGTCTCGGTGATTTCACCGCAGCGACGCAGCCGATCGTTAAGCTCGATCTCGGTACGCTTCTTTTCCAGCTTGTTGTTTTCCACCACGTGGTTCATGTAGCCAATGGCGATCAGTATTACGATCCCGGCTATTACCAGCAGGGTGATCATGAGTGGTGTCACCGGTGTGACCTCTTTAATAGGGTGTGCTGTGGAGTGTAGTGACTGGGTCATCCGGCGGATAGGACCGATCGACCAGTTGCCCAGGTGATTTCTTCTATATAGGTAGGCGCTTCCTGAATAGATGCACATTGCCATCATTTGTCAGGGTGAACTATAGCGTCTTGTCGAACGCCAGAATATAGGCGCCAAGGCTCGGACGGTGCCAATGCCCGCGAAGGCCGTGAAACCATGGCGAAGTCATTGATTTAAATAAATTTATCCTTGGGGGTTGACGACCTTTCAATCCATCCATAGAATGCGCGCCACTTACAGCGTAAAGCACACAGCGAAACGCGGTAGGGAGTGAATGTTGTAGGTGTGTCCCCTTCGTCTAGTGGCCTAGGACACCGCCCTTTCACGGCGGTAACAGGGGTTCGAGTCCCCTAGGGGACGCCATATGCGGGAATAGCTCAGTTGGTAGAGCACGACCTTGCCAAGGTCGGGGTCGCGAGTTCGAGTCTCGTTTCCCGCTCCAATTTACAAGCAGTGTGGCCTTCGGGCGGCATTGAGTGAAACCAGGACCAAGTCTTCGGACAAGGCCTCTGGGCACTGGAACACACACCATGTGTTTCAGTAGCGTGTCCCCTTCGTCTAGTGGCCTAGGACACCGCCCTTTCACGGCGGTAACAGGGGTTCGAGTCCCCTAGGGGACGCCATTTGCGGGAATAGCTCAGTTGGTAGAGCACGACCTTGCCAAGGTCGGGGTCGCGAGTTCGAGTCTCGTTTCCCGCTCCATATTTAACGAAAACGCCGATCAGTGATGATCGGCGTTTTTGTTTGTGCGCAATTTACTTCGCCAGCGCACCACCCCGTTCAAAGCGTCGAAGGGATCTCTTGCCGTGGCATGAAAAAACGCGCAAACAGTTCGGACTGAGATTTGATATTCAGCTTGCTGTAGATGTTGCGGCGGTGGACCTTGATGGTTTCTGTCGACAGCGACAGCTTGCCGGCGATCTCTTTGTTGGAGAACCCACTGAGGAGTAACTTGAGCACGTCCTTTTCACGTGCCGTTACTTGTGTTTCCAACTGAGTAAGTGCCTCGGCCCATGGGGCCGGCTCGGCGAGGTTTTTCGTCGGGTCAGTTTCAAAAAACATGCGTTGATGCATCAATGCCGTCACCCACGGCTTGATCAGGTCCAATACTGGTATCTGCGCCTGGGTGAATCGCAGGTTGCTGCCAAACGACATGCACAGCGTTGTGCCGGCATCGAGCCGTACATTGTATTGCGCCTCATCGACCGAGATGTATTGCGCGAAATATTGTTGGTAGTACTCGGTTTCCCGGAAGTGTTCCGGCGCAATATCGAGCAGATGGAAGAACCCGCTCTGTGGGTTTTCTCGATCAGCGATATAGAACGGGTCCAGCAGATACAGGCCTTTCACATAGCGGTGAATAAAGGCGTCGATTTCTTCACTGTCTGCTACTTCGGGCAGGCTGATCACGCGCACCGCGTGGTCGCCAAAAACCAGCACCACCCAATTGTCTATCTGCACATATTCATTCAATACGCGAATCAAAGAACTCCAGAACTCCGGGCGATTGAGCTGCATGATCAGTTTTCCAACCGATCGGTGCCAAGCCAGGCTATGAAGGTCAAGCGACATGTTCTACCCCTTTAGGGTTAGGGCTTTGCAGGCCAGAGCTAAGTACTTGTAGGTATTTACTATTCGTTGATGCTCGGTATATTCACCCCGAGCTTACGATAGCCATGAAGGCGTGTCGTGTGGACAGGGATAGTCATATGAGTCGAGCACACTTGCGAGCTATTTTTTTAGCTTCGCTCCTGGGGGCTGCAACCAGCACGCCCGCAGCCGCCGCTGAATCTTCGGTGTATCTGTATAACTGGTTCGGGTTTCTTGAACCGCAGACGCCCAGGCAATTCCAGCAGGAGACCGGCATCAAGCTGCACATGGATGCTTTCGACAGCGCCGAAATCATGCAGAGCAAGGTCATGGCTGGGCGCACCGGCTATGACCTGGTCGTGGCCACCTCCAATGTATTACCCGGCTTGATCAAGGCTGGGGTGCTGCAGCCGCTGGATCGCGCGCAGTTGAGTAACCTTTCGCACATCGACCCTGACATCCTCTCCCTGCTGGCGGTCAATGACCCAGGCAATCGCTACGCCGTGCCCTATGTCTGGGGTACCACTGGCATTGGCTACGACGTGGATAAAGTCAAGGCGGCGCTGGGCGATGACGCCCCGGTGGACAGTTGGGACCTGATCTTCAAAGAAGAAAACATCAGCAAGCTCAAGTCTTGTGGCGTCGCCATGCTCGACTCCCCCAGCGAAATCATTTCGATCGCCTTGCACTACCTGGGGCTGCCCAGCAACAGTACCGATCCAGAGGATTACCAGAAGGCCCAGGCGCTGCTGTTGAAAATCCGCCCCTATGTGCTCTATTTCGACTCTTCCCGGATCGACACCGACTTGGCCGACGGCAACATCTGCGCGGTCGTAGGCTGGGCCAATGGTGCGCTGGCCGCTCAGGCGATTAATGAAAAGTCCAACAGCGGTCGCAAGATTGCCTACAGCCTGCCGCGCGAAGGCGCCTTGGTCTGGTCTGAAAACTGGGTGTTGCTCAAGGATGCTCGCCACCCAAAGGCCGCTCTGGCGTTCATCAACTACATGCTGCAGCCACAGGTGATAGCCAAGACGTCCAACTACATGCTCTATCCCAACGCCAACAAAGATGCCACTGAGTTCGTCGAGCAAAAGTTGCGGGATAACCCTTGGATCTATCCCGATAAAAAGACTATGGCCACACTGGTTCCGCTTGAGCCCTTGCCGCTGAAGGCGGAGCGCATTCGCACACGGGTCTGGACCAAGGTCAAAAGCGGTACGTGACGCGGTCGGGGAGGGAGACAGCATGCGCCAGGGTCGTGATCAGCGTTATTTAGAGTCGGACGACTACAAGGCCTACAAAGAGATTGAAGAACAGATCGGCCTCTGTACGCCAGAGCAAGCCTGGGCCATGTATTACGTTTCGACGGGCATGGTGCGTGAAAACATTACCCTGGCCGTGATGGAGCACATTGGCCGGGGCAATCGTGCCCTGTTGCTTGAGTTTCCAGACCTGGTGCGAGTCGTAGGGCGTGACGCTGAGCCGGGGGAGATCGCCTCCAACTGGCCTCTGCTGCGAAGGCGTCGTCGATAAGTCTACTCTGCGTATCTCTGGAGGGGCGAGGTGCAGGCGGTTGTAGGTTATTATTGTGAGGCTTGTAGGGAAAGTCTGTGTTTTTTGTGGGGGCGATACCTTTTCGCCCTGTGCTCTCTACTCTGGCCACCCATTCTCCTTGTCCACTTCAGAGAACTGACCGGATGCTTCAACTCGATTTCTATTCAACCCTCGTTGCCGCTTCACTGGTGCTATTGCTGGGGCGCGGGCTTGTGGCTCGCATCGGCTTCTTACGTACCTACAACATTCCGGAACCAGTAGCCGGTGGCCTGTTGGTCGCCATGCTGCTCCTGGCGTTGCGCGCGTTTGCCGATATCGAAGTACGCTTCGATCCTTCATTGCAAACCCCGTTGATGCTGGCGTTCTTTGCCACTATCGGTTTGAACGCCGATTTTGCCAGCCTGAAGAAAGGCGGGCGGATCCTGGCGGTGTTTCTGTTGGTGGTAACGGGCTTGCTGGTGGTGCAAAACGCCATGGGTATCGCGCTGGCCTCGGCGCTCGGGCTTGACCCATTGATGGGCCTGCTCGCGGGCTCGGTGACCTTGTCCGGTGGGCATGGCACCGGTGCGGCCTGGGGCGCGGTGTTCAGTGAGCAGTATGGCGTGGCGTCTGCGTCTGAATTGGCGATTGCCTCGGCGACCTTTGGCCTGGTGCTCGGTGGCCTGATCGGCGGGCCCGTGGCGCGTTTTCTGATCAAGCGGGTCGAGGTTCCAGGTATTGGGCATCCGCAATCGAACCTGGCCAAGGGGTTCGAGCAACCGAACGAAGAGCGCCTGATCACCGCGTTTTCGTTTATCGAGACCCTGGCGCTGGTGGCGATCAGCCTGCAGGGCGGCAACTTGTTGAATGCCGCCATCCAGGGCACCGCATTCGAATTGCCGACGTTTGTGTGCGTACTGTTCGTGGGTGTGGTGCTGCGCAATGGGCTGTCGATGCTCGGCTGGCATCAGGTGTTCGAGCGCGAAGTCTCGGTGCTGGGCAATGTCAGTTTGTCATTGTTCCTGGCGATGGCGCTGATGTCACTCAAGCTCTGGGACTTGGCGGCACTGGCTTTGCCGATTGTCGTTCTGCTGGCCGCACAGGCATTGCTGATGGCGCTGTTCGCGATTTTCGTGACGTTCCGGGTGATGGGCCGCAACTACGATGCGGCGGTGCTGGCGGCAGGCCATTGCGGCTTCGGGCTAGGCGCCACGCCCACGGCGATCGCTAATATGCAGGCGGTGACGCAGCGCTTCGGGCCTTCGCAGATCGCGTTTCTGGTGGTGCCGATGGTGGGCGCGTTCTTCATCGATATCGCTAACGCGGTGGTGATCAAGTTGTACCTGGCGCTGCCATTCCTAGGGGCCACAGGGTAAGTTTTTCAGCGCTTGCCCATGGCGTTCATCGCCTGGGCCAGGCGCTGAGTGGCTTGCTGGATTTCGTCCCGGTCGAGGGAGGCAAAGCCCAGGCGCAGCGCGTTTACCGGTTGGTCGTTGGGGGAAAACTGACGACCACTGCGCACCACAACGCCGTGCTCCAGTGCGGTGCTTGCCAACTTATCGACGTCTATTTCTTCCTCCAAACGTACCCATAGCGCCAAGCCACCCTCGGGCTCGCGCACTTGTATGCGAGCACCAAACGCCTGATCCAGGCAATCTTGCAATACCGTGCGGCGCGCCCGATATTCTTTCGACACGCGGCGCAAATGCTTCTTCAACTCCCCGTCATTGATCAGGTCTGCCAGCATGGCTTGAGCGACCGCGTCGGTATCGCCCAGCATCAGCGCGGCATTGCGTTGCAGGGCTTCAATCACAGAGGTGGGCGCCACGATATAGCTGCAGCGGAACGTCGAGCCCAGCACCTTTGACAACGAGCCGATGTAGAGCACATGGCGTTGGGCGCGGTCACTGGCCAGCGGCAGGTAAGGGCGGCCACTGAAATGGTATTCGTGGTCGTAGTCCTCTTCGATAATGCAGAAGTCATGCAGCGCGGCCAACGTCAGCAAGTGCTGCCGGCGTGCAGCGTGCAAGCTCACGGTGGTGGGGAACTGGTGATGAGGCGTGAGGTAAATCATGCGCACCTTGTGCTCACGGCATAAGCGCTCGACCTGGTCGGTGCGGCAACCTTCATCATCGATGTCGACCGTGACCAACTTCGCCCCGAGCTTGCGGAAGATTTCCCATGCCGGTGGGTAGCTCAGACGTTCCACCAGGACCACGTCGCCGGGCTTGAGCAGCAGGCTGGCGCTCAGGAACAGGGACATCTGGGTGCCCTGGGTCAGGCAGATATTTTCGGCAGTGACCGTCAGCCCACGGTTGTTGCGCAGCATCTCGGCCAGGGCGCAGCGCAAGTGATAGCCGGTGCCTTCGCTGCCGTAGCGCACGGTATTGGAGGCAAAGCTGTTGCGCAGTGCGTGGCGATAGTAACGGTGCAAAACGGCCTGGGGCAGCAGGCGGTGGTCGCTGGTGCCGTTGTCGAAAAACAGCGCATCGCGCCGATGCTTTAGAGCGACCACTTGGGCGTTATGGGTGAAATAGGGTACCAGCGGTTGCTCCAGTAACGACGGCGCGAATGACGGTTGCGTAACGCTGGGCAGCTGTTTGGGTGTCAGCTTTACATTAACGAAGGTGCCACGGCGCGGCTCGCTGGTCAGCCAGCCCTTGGTCATGGCTTCTTCGTAGGCCAGGATCACCGTCTTGCGGTTGACGTCGAGCAAGTGTGCCATTTCCCGCGTGCCCGGCAGTAACGTCCCGGGCGGCAGGCGGCCTTCGAGGATAGCGTTGACCAAGCCTTCGGCGATCTTGCGGTAAGACGCCTGGCTTGCACCTTCTTCAAGCCGGAGCAGTGGACGCCATTTACGCATCTGGACCATCTGAAGTATCCAAATCTGGAGGTTTTAATGGGCCTAGTCTAGCGCAACAATCAAGCCTTACTTATCCCGAGGTCTTTATGAATACACGTCATGTCATCGAACTGTCGCCCTCGGGGAAAACCTTTGAAGCGGGCGACGAACTCTTGCTCGACGCCATGCTCGCCAGCGGCCTGGCCGTGCCGTTCTCCTGCCGCCGTGGCGCCTGCGGTTCGTGCAAGGTGGTGGTCGCCGAAGGTGCGTACCGGGCCAAACGCCTGGCGCCGGGTACGTCGCAGCCTTCTTATCCTTTGGCAGCCAATGAGATGTTGTTATGCCAGAGCCACGCCTGTGGCGACATGCGCCTGCATATTCCCGGCTGGTCGCTGGATACGCCCGCGCTGGTAGTGGCAGCGCAGGTTCACAGCAAGCGTGCGTTGGGCCCCGATGTGATCGAGTTGGTATTGATGCCCGAAACCCCAGTGGCGGTGCGGGCTGGCCAATACCTCAAGTTCCACCTGGCGGACGGTGACACGCGCTGCTTCTCGATTGCCAACCTGCCCGATGAGGACGATGGGCGCTTGGTCTTCCAGATTCGCCGGGTAAGTGGCGGGTATTTTTCCGAGGGTATCCTAGGTGGTCTCGCCGTGGGTGAGCGTCTGCACGTGGAGGGGCCGTTTGGTGCCTGTACCTGGCAGGACGATGTGGCGGCGCCCGTGGTGCTATTCGCTACGGGTACTGGTTACGCGGGCATCAAGCCTATCTTGCTGACCGCGCTCAAGCGCGATGTCGACGTGACGTTGTATTGGGGCGGTGCGCAATCGGCGGACTTTTATGACAGCGCCTTCCTCGACCACCTGATGCTTGAGCATCCCCGTTTTCGCTGGCATCCCGTGCGGTCCTCCGAGGGCAGGGTTCAGGAGGTTGCAATGAGTCATGGGCATCAGTGGGAACAGGCCCAGGTCTATGCGTGCGGCAACGGTGCAATGCTCGGCCAGGTACGCATCCACTGCCTTGAAGCGGGGTTGCCCAGCCACCGGTTTATCGCAGAGGCGTTTGTCGCCAGTGGTCGGTCAAGTGCTGGAGCAGTCTCCCTATCGTTTGACCCGGTGTGGGAGAAAGTCGGCCCGCGTTATTCCTTGGACGGCATGCTGGCTGCACGGGAAAAATCCATACGTGCCCTGGCGGCGATTGCCAGCCAGTTGAAAGTCGGCATGACCACCGGCGAGGCCCTTGAGATGGCCGCCCGGCAACTGCAGGCCATGGGCGCTTCGCATACCTGGCATCCGACCTACATTCGTTTTGGCGCCGACACTGTGCGCCCACCGCGCGAGGGTATTGATCGTCAGCGCAGGCTGCGCGCTAATGACATTGCCGTGGTCGATCTTGGCCCGGTGTGGGATGGCTACGAAGGCGACTATGGCGATACGTTTGTGTTTGGCGATGGGCCGTTGCACCAGGCCTGTACGACGGCCTTGCATGAAGTCTTCGATGAAACACGCCAGGCGTGGCTGCGTGGTCTGACCGGGCGTGAGCTCTACGACTTCGCCGAGCAGAGCGCTGCGTCAAAGGGCTGGAGGCTGACGCGCAACCTGGCGGGGCACCGCCTTGCGGATTTTCCCCATGCATTGTTCGAAAGCAAGGAGTTGGCTGACCTGGAGATCCCACCGAGTGAAATGGCCTGGGTATTGGAGATCCAGCTGTGCCATCCCACTGAGCCGGTGGGTGGGTTCTTTGAAGACATGCTGATGTTGCAAGGCTGAAGAGCTGTCATTGTTGCCGAGTTGTGTTTGACGCGATGGCCCTGCAAAGCGAGATCTCACCCACAACGCCGATCCCCTGTGGGAGCTGTCGAGCTTCAGCGAGGCTGCGAAAGCGGTGGTTCAGGCGCTGAAGATATTGCCTGTACCGCCGCCATCGCAGCCTCGCCGGGGCTCGACAGCTCCCACATTTGGGCGGTGTTGTTGTCGGGAGTTGTGTTTGGTGCGATAGCCCTGTGAACCGAGATCAACCCAGCGCCGCCGATCCCCTGTGGGAGCTGTCGAGCTTCAGCGAGGCTGCGAAAGCGGTGGTTCAGGCGATGAAAATGTTGCCTGTACCGCCGCCATCGCAGCCTCGCCGGGGCTCGACAGCTCCCACATTTGGGCGGTGTTGTTGTCGGGAGTTGTGTTTGGTGCGATAGCCCTGTGAACCGAGATCAACCCAGCGCCGCCGATCCCCTGTGGGAGCTGTCGAGCTTCAGCGAGGCTGCGAAAGCGGTGGTTCAGGCGATGAAAATGTTGCCTGTACCGCCGCCATCGCAGCCTCGCCGGGGCTCGACAGCTCCCACAGTTGGGCGGTGTTGTTGTCGGAAGTTGTATTTGGCGCGATAGCCCTGCGAATCGAGATCAACCCAGCGCCGCCGATCCCCTGTGGGAGCTGTCGAGCTTTAGCGAGGCTGCGAAAGCGGTGGTTCAGGCGCTGAAGAGGGTGCCTGTGCCGCTGCCTTCGCAGCCTCGCTTGGGTACCAGATGGGTCAGAGCTTCGGCAATTGCCCGACGCGGCCCATCATTTCAGTGACGATCTGCAGGTCCAGCAGGAACTGGTCGACGGTCTTGAATTCGCTGTCGGTGTGCCCGGTGTACTTCTCTTCCGGGCGGGCCAGGCCGAATTGCACGCCGTTGGGCAGGTCGTGCACCGAGGTTGCGCCGGCCGAGGTGCCGAATTTGTGCGCCATGCCCAGGTTTTCAGTGGCCACTGCCAGCAAGGCTTTTACCCATTCGCCTTCAGGGTTGCGGTACATCGGCGTGTCCAACGAGTAAGTGAAGCTCACGTTGACCTTGGCGTTCTTGTCCCAGGCGTTCAGCTTCTGCTCGATTTGCGCCTTGAGCGCCTCCGGGGTTTTACCTTTCGGTGCGCGCAGGTTCACGGCCAGTTTGAAGGCTTTGTCATCCTGCCCCACAAACGTCAGCGAGGTGGTCAACGGCCCCATGAAATCATCCGCGTAGCCCACACCCAATTTGCCGCCCAGGTAATCCAGGCCCCAGTTGTCGGCGGCATAGCGCGCGGCATCGGTGATGTGGTTGTGCTGGAGGGCGACCTTGCCGTCGAGGCTGTGGATCAGGTCCAGCATGCGCGCCACCGGGTTGACCCCGGTTTCAGGCTCGGAAGAGTGAGCGGATACGCCGGTAACCGTTAGTTTGACATCCTTGCCATCGACCTTGGCCGTCACTTGGAAGTCGCCACCGTTGCGCTTGGCATAGTCGGCACCGGCCTGTTGCAGGCTGGCGGCCAGTTCGGCGGGGCTGTCGCTGACCAGCGTGGCCACCGAGGCCGATGGAATCTGGTTGTTCGCCTTGCCGCCGGTCATCGCGATGATTTCTGCGCCTTTGCCTTCGCCCTTGCGCACCGGGAAGGTGGCCATCACGGTACCCGAGCCTTTCTCGGCGATCACCACCGGGTAACCGCCATCCAGCGCCAGGTTGTATTGCGGCACGGGGTTGCGTTCGAAGTAGTAAGGAATGGCATCACCGGCGGTTTCTTCAGTGGTGTCCACCAGCAGCTTGAACGTGCGCGCCAGTGGCAGTTTTTCTTCCTTGATCACTTTCATGGCGTACATCGCCACCACGATGCCGTTCTTGTCATCCTCGGTACCGCGGCCATACATGCGGTCGCCAATCAGCGTGACCTTGAACGGGTCGAGTTTGGTACCGTCTTGCAGCACCCAGTTTTCCGGGGTAACGGGCACCACATCGGCATGGGCGTGCACACCCACGACTTCATCACCGCTGCCTTCCAAGGAAATTTCGTACACGCGGTTGTCGACGTTACGGAAGTTCAGGTTGAAGGACTTGGCCAGGGCCTCGATCTTCGCGGCAATCTTGAGGAATTCCGGGTTTTTGTACTGTGGCAGACCGTCTACGTTGAACGTCGGGACTTCCACTAGTTCACGCAGGGTTTCGAGCGCGGCTTTGCCATATTTAACGCGGGTGTAAATGCCCAGCAGGCGATTGATCTCGTTCTGCTGCTCGGCGCTCAGGGGTTTGTTGCCCACAAACGCGCTGATAGCCGGGCCGGTGTCGGCCGTTTTGCCCAGCTCGCCTTGGGCAAGAGTGCCGAGGAAACCGCGGAAATCGGTAACCGAGGTCTCGTTGAACTGCTTCAGGATTGCCGTGCTCTGGTCTGCGCTGATGTTGGCGAAAGCGGGCGTGGCGACGGCCGAAAGGCTGGCGGCGAACAGGGTGGCAACCGCCAATTGCTTAAGTGGAAAGTGCATGGTTGAAGGCATTCCTTTGCAGGTAGTGAGTAGGAGATTTCTGACGGAAGAGACAGAAACATTTCCACACACTACCATTACTCAGGTGCCCAAGGTCAATGCTGGCCAGGGTGGGGGGCGGGATACTCTTGCGTCACGCTCAAGGCTCTAGCGTAAGGCCCATCCCACAGTTGTTCATGCAACTGGCCTACACGCCTGGCCATCGCCTCACTGCGCATCACCACCTCCAGATTGCGCGAATTATCCAGGTAGCCGCCCAACCAATTGCTGGTGCCGACCCACGCCACTTGCCCGTCGATCTCCATGGTTTTGCTGTGTATCACCCGCGCATAAGGGATAAAGCCTTGCTTGGCTTCGGGCAGGGTGACGATCTTGATCTCAACATTGGGCAGCACCGCCAGGCTCTTGAGGTAGGGCAGTTCCAGCGGGTCGGTATTCCAGTTGGACACCATCAGTTTGATCGACACGCCACGGGCTGCGGCGGCGCGCACGGCGTTGTCGATCACTGCGTAGTACGGTCGGGTTCGATCCGGTCCGTAGGACAGCGGCGCATAGTCGAGCAATTGCACGCGCACCTCTTTTTGGGCTTCGCCCAGCAGGCGCGGCAGTTCCAGCTGTGAGTCGCCCACGCCAGGCGGGTTGTAGCGTTGCGGGCTGGCCACCAGATAGTTGCCGGTACGTGCGGGTGCCGGGCCGCTGGCGGGCAGCGGCACCGGGTGTTTACCCGCCAGCGCGGCCTGGGCTTGCCAGTCTTGCTCGAAGATCGCCTGCACTTGGCCCACCACCGTTTTGTCAGTGATCCGCAGCCCGGTTTCGTGGATATGTTCCAAGGCGCGCCAGTCGAAATTCTGACTGCCGACAAACGCCTGCTTGCCATCCACCAGCAGGTATTTGGCGTGGATGATGCCGCCGCTCAGTTGCCCGTAGGGCAGCACGCGCAAGGTCAGGTTGGGAATGGCGCGCAAGCGTTCAAGGGTGGTGGCATCCGACAGCTTGATGCCTTTTTCTTCGAGCAGGAAACGAATCTTCACGCCGCGTTTGCCGGCGGCTTCCAGATGTTCAAGCACCGTATTCATCACCGAGCCAGGGTGGTCCGCGGCGTAGAACTGGCCGATGTCAATGTGGCTTTTGGCGCCGTCGAACAGCTCGATCCATACCGGGCCGGGCTGGCGCAGATCGTCGGTGCCCAGGGCGGTGTCCACAGGCACGGTATGCACCAATTCAAAACCTGGAATGGAAAAGTCCGCCTGGGCCAGCGGACTGAGGAGCAAGCCGGTCAGGCCGGCAATACGCAACTTTATCGAAAGGGACATAAGCGTCTCATCGCACCAAAGGTAAAGACGAGCGCCCAAGGCGCCCGCCCTGCAGGTCAGGCTGTGCGGCTGTGCAGCGGGGTGGGCACGCGATGGGGCACTTCATCCTGTGCGCGGGCGCCGGTGGCGGCGCGGATCAACAGGATCTTCAACTGGTCGTTGATGCGCTCCAGGCTGTCCTGGAAAAAGTTGTGAAACACCACGCAAAACAGCGCGATGGCGATACCTAATCCCGTGGCGAACAACGCCGTACCGATACCCCCGGAAATCTGCCCTGGGTCCGATACGCCCGCGGTGGCCAGTGCCTTGAAGGTGTCGATGATGCCGAGAATGGTGCCCAGCAGGCCCAGCAGTGGGGCGGCGGTGGTGATGGTCTCGATGATCCACAGGCTGCGGGCCAGTGGGGCGCGGGTCTTCAGGTACTGGGTGTCGATTTCGTCGTCCAGGTCCTTGCGCGAACCGTGGGTCGCCTTCTGGGCCAGCACCGGCAAGATCATGTTCAGCGGCAGGCTGTCGCGACGGGTCAGGTTGTCCGGCAGGTCACGCTCGCTGTGCACATTGGCGCCCAGGGCGTCGATCAATGCGCGTGCCTGGCGGCGCACGTAGGCGAAGTAGATACCGCGTTCGATGGCGATGAAGATCGCAATGGCCATCGCCGCGTACATCACATAGAAGGTGACGTCGTGGAGCAGGTTCATATCCATGATGGTGTTCCTCTTGGGGTGAGTCTTAGAAATTCGCTTCCAGCGAAACCGTGACGGTACGGTCCAGGCCGACGATGTACGCGGGGTCGCCATCGCGGAAACCGCTGTAGCTGGCCGCGTTGGTCTTGGTGGTGTACACGCCGTCCAGGTATTTCTTGTCGAACAGGTTGTCGACGTTCAGGCGCAGGGTCGCGTCCTTGACCACTTTCTTGTCCACCGGCAGGTAAATACCGGCGCCGAGGTTGAACACGGTGCGACCGGAAATCGCCTCGTCGTTGGTCAGGTCGCCGTAGAGCTCGCTGGTGTACTTGCCACCGAAGGTGCCGTAGAAGCGCCCATCGTCATACCCGATGTTGGCCGCCAGCATGTTCTTGGGCACGTTGGCGAACTGCTTGCCACTGGTGGGCAGCACGATGGGTTTGCCGGCGTTGTAGACGGTCAGGTCATCCTGCTGCTCGGCCTTGGTGTAGGTGTAGGAGGTGTAGTAATTGAAGTGGTGGGGCAACTGGCCGCTCCACTCCAGCTCCAGGCCTTTGTTGACCACGGAGCCGGCGTTGATGTCGGCAAAGTCACCGTTGATGTCCCGGGACGAAACCTGGCGGTTCTTGAAGTCCATGTAGAACAGGGTGGCGGCCAGGTTCATGTCGTCGCCGCTGTAGCGCCAGCCCAGTTCATGATTCCAGCTGGTTTCCGGTTCGGCATCGATCGAGCCGGCGCCTTTGTCGTAGAGCACGTAGTTCTGCGGTACCCGCATGTTGCGCGACAGGCTGTAGAACAACTGGTCACGCTCGTCCAACTGGTATTTCAGGCCGGCGTTGGGCAGCAGTTTGTTGTAGGTCTGGTTACGTTTTTCCGGGCGTTCGTTGAGGCTGCCGTGGTTGGTGCCTTCACGCTCGACGTTCATGTAGGCCAGGCCTGCGATGAGGGTCCAGTCCGGGTTGATGTACCAGGTGTCCTGGGCCCAGACCTTTTGCGCTGGTGTCACGGTGAAACGGTCGCGCCCCTGCACGGTGTTGCCGTTGGCATCGACGATGGCGCTGTTGGAATCTGGCCAGGTGTCCACTGGCTTGCCGTTGCTCTTGAGCGGAATGAACGGCTGGGTCTGGCTCTGGCGTGCGCGCTCGTACCAGTAACCGAATTGCAGGCTGTGGTCGCCAAGGTCCCAGGTCAGCTTGGTGGTGATACCCGGACGCCAGGTTTGCGTGCGTGAAGGGCGGTAGTACACGCCGCTGTTGGGTGTGCCGTCGGCGTTGTATTGGGCGGCGGTGGGCAAGTTGCCCAGGTCGAACACGCCGCCCTGGTTCGAGCCGCGGTTGAGTGCGTAGGCGGACGAGCCGACGCCGCTGCCATTGCCCCAGTAGTAATACGGGATCACCGAAAGCGCCAGGTTATCGGCCAGTTTGAACTGGGTGTTGAGTACGGCGGTGAAGGTCTGGAACGGGTTCTGCGCCAGGCCGTAGTAGCTGTTGTATTTGCCGTTGCTGCCCACGGTCGGCGTAGCCGGGTAGGGGTCGTACTTGCGGCCGTTCTGCTGGAATTGCGCCTTGGTCAACTGGCTGTAACTGTTGTTGTCTTGCTCGTGATACTTGAGGATCAGGTTGGCGGTGTTGCCATTGCCGGCGTCGAAAAAGCTGTTCCACTCCACCTTGTCCGCGCGTACCGCGCCCGAACCGCGCCACATCTCACCTTCGGTATGGGACACCGACAGCCAGTTGCTCAGGCCGTTGATTTCTCCGGTATTGAGGCGGGCAAAGGTCTTGCGCGTGGCATTGCTGCCGACGATCTGTTTGACGAAGGCGCCGGTTTCCTTGGTCGGGCGAATGGTCACGATGCCAATGTTGCCGCCGCTGGATCCGATGTGCGGGCCGTCGGATTCCGAAGCGCCCTGGGTGACGAAGATCTGATCGATGTTTTCCGGGTCGCCCAGCAGGTTGGAATACAGCGCGTAGTTGCCGGAGTCGTTGATCGGCATGCCGTCCACCGACATGCCCACCTGGTCGGAGTTCATGCCGCGCATGGTGAAGCGAAAGCCCGACAGGCCGGTGTTGTCTTCACTGGAGATGTTCAAGCCTGGGGTGTACTTGAGTTTGTCGATGGCATTGCCGGTGGCCGCCTGTTTATCCAGTGCTTCCTTGGTCACCGTGGAGCGGCCCTTGATGCTTTCCTCCGGCACCATGTAACCGCCCCCGGCGGTCGCCTTGCCTTGTACCCCAATGGTGCCGACGTCGCTGGTCTCTGCCATGACCATTCCCTGGGTCATGCTGGTCGCGGCCACAAGTGCCAGATGAATACGGGTGAACTTCATCACTGTCGTCCTGGTGTCGGGTGCTTATTGCACGCTGTAGTTGAAGGTGGCGGTGAAGCGCTGCTCATTGCGCCCCCCGAAGGCTTGCTCGGGGAACGGTTTGACTTGCTTGATGCGACGCAAGCTGTTGGTGGCTGCCCGGTTGAGCAACATGCTCGAGGCCTGGGTTTGTAGACCTGAGTCGAGGACGCGGCCCTGACGGTCTACCAGCAGCCACACCACCACCTCGCCGCTCGGGCGTTCGAGGGACGCCTGGCGCCCGGTGGGGTACTGCTTGTAGGTGTCCAGTTCGTTGCGCAAGCCTTTGAGGTAACCGCTTTCCAGGGCCTGGCCATCGACCGTCGGTGGCGCCGGTGGGGCAGGCGTCGGCGCCGCTTGGGTGACGGCGGCCGGGGCTGGCTTGGCGGCCACCGGTGGCGGCGTCGGCACGGGCTTGGCGACCACGGGCGCAGGCTTGGGCACAGGTTTTGGCTTTGGCTTGGGTTCGGGTTTTGGCAGCGGCTTGGGCGGTGGCGGCGGGGGCGCCGGCTCGGCCTCTTCCTCTTCGATCACCGGCGGTGGTGGTTCTTGCTCCACCACCGGTTCCGGTATGACTTCCGGTTCCGGCTCAACCAAGGCCAATTCGACCGCCGACTCGTCATACACCGGCTCGACCTTCAACGTCTGGGACTGGATACCCAGTGCAATCAGCACCAGGGCGATCAGGGCCGGAACACTGCCCAGCAGCTGACGCGCACGAAACAGAACGTACATGATCAGGACTTACGCGTGGCGATGGACACGGAGGTGAAGCCACCCAGGCGCAGGGTGTCCATCACTTCCACCAGGCGCGAAACCTCCACGCCTTTGTCGCTGTTGACGATGATCGTCGACTTGGTATCGGGCTTTTCGGCCGCCTTCAGCGCCGGCACCAGGGCCTCCACCGTCAGGTCCTTGCCGTCCAGTTGCAACTGGCCTTCCAGGCCCAGGGTGAGGATGAATTTGTTCTGCGGCTTGAGCTGCTGGGAACTGCTGGCGCTGGGCAATTGGGTCTTCATGCCGAGCGCGGGAATCACGTTCAGGCTCACCAGTACGAAAAACACCAGCAGGAACATCATCACGTCGATCATCGGGATCAGCTCGATGTGCGCCTTGCGTTTCTTGGGTTCGTCCCAGGTTCTCATTCCGTTACCCCGTCATTGAATTAGGGGCAAAACGCTAACAGCCAAAAATGACCGATTGGTTAACTTTAATTGACCGTTTAGAGGCTCTAGGACGCGTCTTTCGGAAAACTTACCGGTCAGTTTTCGGGCGTAATGAAACTGACACTCGGGGCATCCATGCTTGAGAAATTTATCTTGAGAGCCGGCCTCCATGCCTACTGCATTGCCTCAATTGACGACCCCGCGACTGTTGTTGCGCGCCCTGCAAAGGCACCAGGCGCAGGTGCTTTTCACGCTTGCCAACGGGCCGAAAATTACCGACAACACGGCGAACATTCCATCGCCCTACACCCTGGAAACCGCGCAGGATTTTATTGCGGGGATCGCTGACAAGTACCGCACCGGTGAGCTGCTGAACCTGGGGATGCATGTGCGCGGCACCGACGAATTGGTCGGCATGGTCAGCCTGCGTATCAATGCTCGGCATCACTATGGGCACTTGGGTGGCTGGGTGGCGGCGCACTGCCGTAACCAGGGATATGCGGCTGAAGCGGCGAGCGCGGTGATGGACTTCGGGTTCGAGGCGCTAGGGTTGCAGCGCGTGGGCAGCCAGTGTTTCGCGCGCAACAAGGAGTCGGCGCGGGTCATGGAAAAGATCGGCCTGCGTTATGAAGGTTGCATGCGCCAGGCGTTTTTAAAGAACGGCGTGTATGAGGACATGCTCGGGTTTGCCACCGTGCGCGACGACTGGGAGCGCTGCCTGTGAGCGGCGAAGTGGACCACGGCCGGCGCCGGGTCCTTGGCGGGCTGGCGGTCGCTACCGCGTTTTC
Source organism: Pseudomonas sp. PA-1-6B (assembly GCF_021609545.1). NCBI lineage: Bacteria > Pseudomonadati > Pseudomonadota > Gammaproteobacteria > Pseudomonadales > Pseudomonadaceae > Pseudomonas > Pseudomonas sp. PA-1-6B. The sequence continues at coordinate 15,242 of NZ_WJZM01000022.1, read as the reverse complement.
GATTCTCAGCCCGTTCGCGCGCAGTGCCGGGGTGGATTATCCGTTCACCCTCGGCGTGGCTTCCGGCGACCCGTTGCCAGATGGATTTGTGATCTGGACGCGCCTGGCGCCGTTATTCAACGCCGCGGATGGCCGTGGCGGCCTGAGTCGCTCGGTGCCGGTGCGTTGGCGGGTGGCCAGCGATGCGGCGATGACGCGTATTGTGAGGCAGGGGGAGGTTCTGGCGACGCCGCGCTTCGCTCACGCAGTGCATGTCGAAGTGGCGGGGCTGGCGGCGGATCGGCCGTATTGGTACCAGTTTGAAGGGCTCGGTGCGCAGAGCCCGGTGGGCCAGTCCCGCACGATGCCGCCGCTGCAGGCCATGGCCTCGGCCCGGCTGGGGTTTGTGTCCTGCTCGCACTGGGAGCGCGGTTACTTCAGCGCCTACCGACACCTTGCTGCCGAGCAGCCTGACCTGGTGTTTTTCCTCGGTGATTATATTTACGACAGTTCCTATGCTGCGGATTCGGGCAAGGTGTTTCGTTCTCACGGCAGCGGCAATGCGCAAAGCCTGATTGATTACCGCAACCGCTACGCACTGTACAAGACTGATCCAGACCTGCAGGCCCTGCACGCCGCGGCTCCCAGCGTCGTAACCTGGGACGATCACGAAGTACAGAATGACTACGCCAACCGCTGGTCCCAGGACCCGAAGGTGGCGGTGGCGCAGTTTCTCAAGCAACGGGCCGCGGCGTACCAGGCGTTTTACGAACACATGCCCCTGCGTGCCAGCAGCGTGCCGAAGGGGCCGGACATGCGCATCTACCGGCGCCTGGACTATGGGCGGCTCGCGCGTTTTCATGTGCTCGACGGTCGCCAGTACCGTTCCGAGCAACCCTGCATCGCGGCCAATGGCAGCCACCAAGGGCATATTGTCACCACCCCTTGCAACGGCCTGCGTGACCCTGGCCGCACGTTGCTCGGCTGGCAGCAAGAGTCTTGGCTGGACCAGGGGTTTGCCCAGTCCAGTGCGCAGTGGAATGTCATCGCCCAGGATTTGCTGGTGGCGCCGCTGATGCAGCGTGACTTGACCAACCATAAGCTTGGCCGCTGGACCGATGGTTGGGATGGCTACATGGCGAACCGCTCACGGATGCTGGCGTCGATCGTGCGCAATCGCGTGAAGAACCCGGTGTTCTGGGGAGGGGATATACATTCGTTCTGGGCCACCGACCTGCATCTCGACGCCGACAGGCCAGACTCGGCGGTGGTCGCCACCGAGTTCGTCGGCTCGTCGGTCACCTCAGATGGCCCTCCCTACGACGCGTTCATGAAGATCATGCCGCTCAACCCGCATGTGAAGTTTTTCGACAGTCGCCAGCGTGGGTACGTGTCGGTGGAGTTGGCGGCCAACACCATGTTGACGAATTTTCGGGCGATCAGTGATCCGCGTGACCCGGCGGCGACGGTGTCGACGTTGAAGTCGTTCGTGGTTGAGCCGAGCAGGGCGGGGGCTATTGCCGTGTAGCCTGTTTCTCTGGGGCGATCCGATGTGGGAGGGGGCTTGCCCCCGATAGCGGTGTGTCAGTCACTGCATCTGCTACTGCACTAACGCTTTCGCAGGCAAGCCAGCTCCCACAGGGAACTGAGCTTAACTGAATGGCATTAAGGCAAGCCTCCTCCCACATTGATTTCATAGCGTACCGAGAGCGCGCCTTTTTTCTCCGACAACGCCAGGATCGTTACCTGGCCCAGTTCGCTCAACGCTTGAACATGAGTGCCGCCACAGGCGTACGCCGGTAATTCGCCGAAGCCGACTTCGCGGGTGCCGTCTTCCAGCGTCATATGGCGGGAATAGTCGGCGGCGATCCATGTATTGACCCACTGCTGGAGCGCCTGCGCATCCATGTCTTGCGCGGTCTGGCCGCGGATAAAGGTGATCTTGCCTTCGCCGGGCCAATGGTGGGCCTTGATCGGCATCCAGCCCAGGCGTTCGCCGGCATTGCCAATCAAGTGCCCCGCCGAATGCAGACGCGTATGCAAGGCGCGGCGCTGTGCGTCGACTCGTGCAACGACGAGGCCAGGTTCCAGGGGGCGGTCGACGTAGTGCACCACCTGTCCGGCTTCCTGCATGACTCGCAGCACCTGGCTGTCGCCGAGCCAGCCGGTGTCGGACGGCTGGCCTCCGCCTTGAGGATGGAAAATGGTCGACTGCACAATCACGGCGAATTGCTCTTCGTACGGGGTGCAACTGAGCACTTCCAGCTCGGCCGTCAGGTGGTCGTGGGTAAAAAACAGGCGCTCGGTCATCATCTACATCCGCATCAGGGTTCTGTGGGCAGTATAAATAGTGCGCAGATGGGTGATAATCCGTTCAATTATCAATGGACCTGTGCGTCATGAGCATCAATCTTCCTTTGCCGTTATTGGGTGAAATGGCGATTTTCGTCAAGGTCGTGGAAACCGGCAGCTTCTCCGAAGCGGCGCGGCAACTCAGCGTTTCACCTTCGGCGGTGAGCCGCAGCATCTCGCGCCTGGAACAAGCCCTGGCCACGCGCCTGCTGCAACGCACCACGCGCAAGCTGCGCCTGAGCGAGGGCGGCGAGGAGGTGTTCAAGCGTTGCCAGGAGATGGTCAATGCGGCGCGCTCGGTGATGGAAGTGAGCGGGCAATTTACCCATGAAGCCGAGGGCCTGGTGCGGGTCAGTGTGCCCAAGGCGGTGGGGCGATTCGTGGTGCACCCGCATATGCCGGAATTTTTGCGGCGCTATCCCAAGGTGGATGTGCAATTGATCCTGGAAGATAGGCATGTGGATTTGATCGACGACAACGTCGACTTGAGCATCCGCATCACCGACAGCCCACCGCCAGGTTTGGTCGGGCGCCAGCTGTTGCCCATCGAACATTTGCTGTGCGCGACGCCACAGTACTTGGCCGAGCACGGTACACCGAGCCATCCCCATGATCTGCTCGGGCACAGTTGCATTTATCTGGGTGAGACACCGGGAGATTCACGCTGGAAGTTCCGCCAGGCTGGCAAGGCGGTAACGGTCGGCGTACGCGGCCGGTATGCGGCGAACCACACCGGGGTGCGACTGGAGGCGGCGTTGCAGCATGTCGGGATTGCCAGCTTGCCGTATTTCACCGCACGGCATGCGTTGGAAGCGGGGGAGTTGGTGCAGGTGTTGCCAGGGTGGGATTTTATTGCGTCGTACCATGGCGAGGCGTGGTTGCTGCATTCGCCCACACGTTACCTGCCGCCGAAGTTGCGGGTGTTTATCGATTATCTGGTGGAGTGCATGGCCAAGGAGCCCACGCTGCACCGACGGTAGGAGCGCGGTTTGGAAATGTGGGAGGGGTAAGCCTTAATACTGTAGGAGCGAGCTTGCTCGCGAAAAACTCACAGGCGCCGCGTTTATTCAGAAAGCACGCGTTATCGTTGACGTTTTTCGCGAGCAAGCTCGCTCCTACATATTGGCGTCAGTGTTTGCTCTGGTCCTGAGGCATCGCCAGCAGCTGTTTTTCCTGGTTCCAGTCGAACGGTTCGTCGTTCTGTTCGGCTTCATAGCGACGTTCTTCCAGGGCCTGGTACAGGTCCAGTTCTTCGTCGGGCATGAAGTGCAGGCAGTCGCCGCCAAAGAACCACAGCAGGTCACGGGGCACCAGGTGGGCGATTTGCGGGTAGCGCAGGATGACCTGGCTCATCAGGTCCTGGCCCAGGTACTGGCTTTCGATCGGGTCGATTGGCAACAGGGCGCGCAGTTCGTCGAAACGCTCCAGGAACAGCGAGTGGCTTTCCTCGGGTACCTGTTCGGCTTCGCCGACGGCAACCAGGATGCTGCGCAAGTGGTCGAGCAAGACAAGATGATCGGCAACGACGTTGGACACGAGATAAGGCCTCTAAAGCAAAAACGGGCGCGAGAGTATAAGCCTCTCGCGCCCGTTTTTATATGACCGCTCGACTCAGCGGACTTTACCTTCTGCCTGCATCAGCTCTTCCTTGCTGAAATCATCCACGTCGATCACCTTGCGTCGCGCAGCCTCGGCATCGCGCAAGGTTTGTGCCTCGGCTGGTTGCAGCACGCCGGCCTGCAGGGCCGCGTCGATGGCATGCTCGCCGGCAGCCGGCTTGACCTGGCCGCTTTTGAGCGCGCTGTGGAGTTTTTTCTGCAAGGGGTGGCTGGCACCGAGCAGGTCGTAGGCATGTTGCAGGGCGCCCACGGGATCTTCTGCTGATTGCGGGCGATAACAGCCGGCCAGCAATTCTTCCAGGGTCGGGTCGCCCTTGGCGCGGCCGATCACGGCTGCCACTTCGGCATCCAGCGCGTCGGACGGCCCGGTATGACGACGCCCGAGCGGGAACACAATCACTCGCAGCAGGCAGCCCAGCACCTTGTTCGGGAAGTTGCTCAGCAGCTCATCCAATGCGCGTTCCGATTCACCCAGGCTTTCTTCCATGGCCCAGGCAAACAGCGGCTCCAGATGGTCCGGCGAGTCCAGGTCGTGATAACGCTTGAGCGCCGCCGACGCCAGGTACATGTGGCTGAGCACATCACCCAGGCGGGCGGACAGGCGTTCGCGGCGCTTGAGCTCGCCACCCAGCAACATCATGCTCAGGTCAGCCAGCAGGGCAAACGCAGCCGCCTGGCGGTTCAGGGCACGGAAGTAGCCCTGGCTCAAACGGTTGCCCGGGGCTTTTTCGAAGTGCCCGAAGCCCAGGTTCAGCACCAGGGTGCTGGCGGCGTTGCTGACGGCGAAGCCGATGTGTTGCATCAGCAGGCCGTCGAATTCCTTCAACGCCTGGTCATGGTCTTCGCGGCCGGCCAGGGCCATTTCCTTGAGCACGAAGGGGTGGCAGCGAATCGCGCCCTGGCCGAAGATCATCAGGTTACGCGAGAGGATATTTGCGCCTTCCACGGTGATGAAGATCGGTGCGCCCTGCCAGTTGCGGCCCAGGTAGTTGTTGGGGCCCATGATGATGCCCTTGCCGCCGTGCACGTCCATGGCGTGGCTGATGCACTCACGGCCGCGTTCGGTCAGGTGGTACTTGAGGATCGCCGACAACACCGACGGCTTCTCGCCCAGGTCCACGGCGTTGGCGGTGAGCATGCGCGCGCTGTCCATCAGCCAGGCGTTGCCACCGATGCGTGCCAGGGCTTCCTGGATGCCTTCGAAGGCCGACAGCGGTACGTTGAACTGTTCGCGCACCTGGGCGTATTGGCCGGTCACCAGGCTGGTGAACTTGGCGGCGCCGGTGCCGACGGCGGGCAGCGAGATCGAACGGCCGACCGACAGGCAGTTCATCAGCATCATCCAGCCCTTGCCGAGCATTTCCTGGCCACCGATCAGGTATTCCAGGGGGATGAACACATCTTTGCCGGAGTTGGGGCCGTTCATGAAGGCAGCGCCAAGCGGCAGGTGACGACGGCCGATTTCCACGCCAGGGGTGTCGGTAGGAATCAACGCGAGGCTGATGCCCAGGTCTTCTTCTTCACCCAGCAGGTGGTCCGGGTCATGTGCCTTGAAGGCCAGGCCGAGCAAGGTCGCGACGGGACCGAGGGTGATGTAGCGCTTTTCCCAGTTCAGGCGCAGGCCGAGGGTTTCCTTGCCTTCCCATTCGCCTTTGCAGATCACGCCGGTGTCGGGCATGGCGCCCGCATCGGAGCCGGCCAGCGGGCCGGTGAGGGCGAAGCACGGGATGTCGTCGCCACGGGCCAGGCGCGGCAGGTAGTGATTACGTTGTTCGTCGGTGCCGTAGTGCAGCAGCAGTTCGGCGGGGCCGAGGGAGTTGGGGACCATCACGGTGGAGGCCAGGTCACCGCTGCGGGTCGCGAGCTTCATGGCAACCTGGGAGTGGGCATAGGCGGAAAAGCCCTTGCCACCGTACTCCTTGGGAATGATCAGGGCGAAGAAGCCATGGGTCTTGATGTGTTCCCAGGCTTGCGGCGGCAGGTCCATGGCCTGGCCGATTTCCCAGTCGCTGACCATGGCGCAGAGTTCTTCGGTGGGGCCGTCGATGAACGCCTGCTCTTCCTCGGTCAATTGCGCCTTGGGGTAGGCCAGCAATTTGTCCCAGTCCGGGCGGCCACTGAACAGCTCGCCGTCCCACCACACGGTACCGGCATCAATCGCATCGCGCTCGGTCTCGGACATCGGCGGCAGCACTTTCTGGAACCAGCTGAACAGCGGCTTGGTGAAGTATTGGCGGCGCAGGTCAGGCAGCAGCAAAGGCGCGGCCACCACGGCCAGGAGTACCCAGAAGATCAGCAGCAGCCAGCCCGGTGCGTGGCTCCAGGCGCCCATCGCCAGCAGGTAGACGGCGACCACGCCCAGGGCGGGCAGGGGGGCAGTTCGGCGGTGTGCCAGGTAGGCAATGCCGACCACCAGCACCAGTATCCACAACAACAGCATATGCAATCCTCCGTGAAACCAGGGGCGAAACCACCAGGGAGCTTAGTCGGCATCCGAACAAGCCGGGTGATCAGGGTGTAACAAGGTGTACTGGGCAACCCATCAGCCGGCGCCGGCATTTGGCCGAATCGTCGTTATCTCTCTGGCGGGCCTGGTGGTTAAACTCCAGGCTCCCCTCGGAGATCAAGCTCATGAATACGTACTTGAGTCCCAGCCGCTTCATCGATAGTGACCACCCTGTGGTGGTGGAGTTCGCCGAGAAACATCGCGGAACCCGCCCGGATTTAAGTGACCAGGCAGTCAGTCTTTACTACGCGGTGCGTGAGGCCATTCGCTACAACCCCTATACCTTCAGCCGTGACCCCAACACCTTGAGCGCCAGCTTCGCCCTGGCGGCCGGCGAAAGCTACTGTGTGCCCAAAGCTACGTTGCTCGCCGCTTGCGCGCGCCACTGCGGCATTCCCGCACGCATTGGCCTGGCGGACGTGCGCAACCACCTGTCCACACCGCGACTGCTCGCTCTGCTCAAAAGTGACGTGTTCGCCATGCACGGTTATACCGAGCTTTACCTGAACGGCCGCTGGGTCAAGGCCACTCCGGCGTTCAACCAGCAACTGTGCGAAGTGTTCGACGTGCCGCCGTTGGAATTCGATGGCCTGCACGACAGCGTGTTCCACGCGTTCAATCGCCAGGGCCAGCGTTCTATGGAGTACGTGGTGGACCACGGGCAATTTGCTGACGTGCCCGAAGCATTTTTCTTCGGGCATATCCGCCAGTGCTACCCGCACCTGTTTGGCGACGACGCGCCCACCTTGCTCGGCGATATGCAGGGCGATTTAAGCCGCGGCTGAACCGGCGTATGCTGCTGCGTTCATCAAGCCATGTTCATCAACGATAAGGCGCGGTCATGCTGAAGATCTGGGGGCGTAAAAATTCATCAAACGTCAGGAAAGCACTGTGGTGCGCCGAGGAACTCGGCCTGGACTATGAAGCAATTGATGCGGGCGGGGCTTTTGGTGTGGTCGATACCCCGCAATACCGGGCCATGAACCCCAATGGCCGGGTGCCGGTGATCGAAGATGGCGACTTTGTGCTGTGGGAATCCAACACCATCGTGCGTTACCTGTGCGCCAAGCAGGCATCGGACTTTTACCCCAGCGACCTGCAAGCCCGGGCCAACGCCGAAAAGTGGATGGACTGGACCACTTCCACGCTCGCCGATCCGTTCAAAGCGGTGTTCTGGGGCATCGTGCGCACCCCGGCTGACCAGCAAAACTGGGACAGCATCAATGCCGGGCGCCAAGCCTGTATCGACGCGCTCAAAACCGTCGAACAAGCCCTCGCCGAGCAACCCTACCTGTCCGGCCAGGCGTTCGGCATGGGCGATATTCCCTTGGGCTGCTTCATCTACGCCTGGTTCGAGATGCCCATCGAACGCCCTGCCATGCCCCATCTGGAGGCCTGGTACCAGCGCTTGCAACAGCGCCCGGCCTACCGCAAGGCGGTGATGACCGCGTTGACTTAATACACACTATTAATACGGGTGACTGTACTTGTGCGGCATGGGCACGCACCATGCTCGCACTGCATCGCAGGTTGAACTACCTGCGGTGTGCCTTCATCTATTCTTTCTATTCCCTTCTTTGGTGCGTACTTCCATATGAGTTCCGCTCTGTCCATCCGGCAGCTAACCAAAACCTACGGCAACGGTTTCCAGGCCCTGAGTGGTATCGATCTGGACGTTGCCGAAGGTGACTTCTTCGCCTTGCTCGGCCCCAACGGTGCCGGCAAATCCACCACCATCGGCATTCTCTCCACCCTGGTCAACAAGACCAGCGGCACGGTGAATATCTTCGGGCATGACCTGGACAAATCCCCGGCGGCGCTCAAGCGATCCATTGGCGTGGTGCCCCAGGAATTCAATTTCAACCAGTTCGAAAAGACCTTCGACATTGTCGTGACCCAGGCCGGCTACTACGGCATTCCGGCGAAAGTCGCCAAGGAACGCGCCGAGCAGTACCTGACTCAACTGGGCCTGTGGGACAAGCGTGACGTACCTTCGCGCTCGCTGTCCGGTGGCATGAAGCGACGCCTGATGATCGCCCGCGCCCTGGTGCATGAGCCGCGCCTGTTGATCCTCGACGAACCTACCGCCGGCGTGGACATCGAGCTGCGCCGCTCGATGTGGACCTTCCTCACCGAACTGAACGAGAAGGGCATCACCATCATCCTCACCACCCACTACCTGGAAGAGGCTGAGCAGCTGTGCCGCAACATCGGCATCATCGACCACGGCACCATTGTCGAGAACACCAGCATGCGCAACCTGCTGGGCCAGTTGCATGTGGAAACCTTCCTGCTCGACCTGAAGAACAACCTGTCGGTGGCGCCCCAGTTGCTCGGCTACCCAAGCCGGCTGGTGGACAGCCACACCCTGGAGGTGCAGGTGGATAAGGCCATGGGCATTACCGCGCTGTTCACCCAGTTGGCGACTCAGAACATCGAAGTGCTGAGCCTGCGTAATAAAACCAATCGCCTGGAGGAGTTGTTCGTGTCCCTGGTGGAGAAAAATCTGGCGAAGGTGGCGTTATGAGTTCCGAACTGCAACCCAACCTCGTCGCGCTGCAAACCATTGTCTATCGCGAAGTGAAGCGCTTTACCCGGATCTGGCCGCAGACCCTGCTGCCACCGGCGATCACCATGGTCCTGTACTTTGTGATCTTCGGTAACCTGATCGGCCGGCAGATCGGCGACATGGGTGGCTTCACCTACATGGAATACATCGTGCCGGGCCTGATCATGATGTCGGTGATCACCAACTCTTACGGCAACGTGGTGTCGAGTTTCTTTGGCAGCAAGTTCCAGCGCTCCATTGAAGAGCTGATGGTCTCGCCGGTGTCACCGCACACCATCCTCATCGGCTACACCTTGGGCGGCGTGTTGCGTGGCCTGATGGTGGGAGTGATCGTGACGCTGCTGTCGCTGTTCTTTACCCACCTGCAGGTGCATCACCTGGGGGTCACCATTCTGGTGGTCGTGCTGACGGCGACAATCTTCTCGCTGCTGGGCTTTATCAACGCCGTATTCGCACGCAACTTCGATGATATTTCCATCATCCCGACCTTCGTGCTCACGCCGTTGACCTACCTGGGCGGGGTGTTTTATTCCATCACCTTGCTGCCGCCGTTCTGGCAGACGGTGTCCCTGGCTAACCCGGTACTGCACATGGTCAACGCCTTCCGCTACGGCATTTTGGGCGTGTCGGATATCAAGATCAGTGTGGCGATCACCTTTATGATCGTTGCGACTGTGGTGCTGTATATCGGTTGTGCGCGATTGCTGGTGAGTGGGCGTGGGATGCGTACATGATGTGGGATTGGAAATAACAAAACGGCCTCATCAGAGGCCGTTTTTTATTGGATGCACACAGAACAAATGTGGGAGCTGGCTTGCCTGCGATGGTATCGACTTCGCTTGACGGGTGTACGGAGGTGTCTGCATCGCAGGCAAGCCAGCTCCCACATTCTGGTCGGCGCACGTGCCTTAGATTTTCAGTGCCAGTTCGATCAGGGCATGCAGTTCTTCTACCGCCAAAGGCTCTGCCGAAAATAGAATACGAAACACCGTCGGTGCGGCGAGCAGGTTGATCAGATGGTCAACGCTCGGAGGCTGTTCCTGCGGGTAGCGGTCAACAATCACCTGCAACTGCCCACTCAGGATGCTCACGCAATACCCTGGCGTCGGGCTGCTTTGCACGTCGCGCATCATGTTGCGGCCTACGTCCGAACTCATCTCATCCAGGTATTGCTCGGCCCAGGCTTGCAGGTCGCCACGCAGGCTGCCGGTGTTGGCCGGTTCGGTATCGGGGCGCATACGGGCCAGGGCGACGTCGGCGAGCAGTACTGACAGATCGCCCCAGCGCCGGTAAATGGTCGACGGCGTGACGCCTGCACATGCCGCAATCATCGGCACGGTGACGCTGGAACGCTCATGGGCCTGCAGCAATTCGCGCACCGCCCTGTGGACGGATTCTTGTACCCGGGCACTACGGCCCCCCGGGCGAAGGCCTTCTTTGATCGCCATGGGCAAGACCTTAACACAAAGAATTTGCTTTAAGCGCCAGCGAATAGCACACTGCATAAAAGCAAAATATTAGCTTTAGCGGAGCGTGCCCATGTCCAGTGTCATCTCTCAGCGGTCCAGCCTGGCGTTTCTAGTGATCATGGTGCTGACCTTTCTCGCCGCCTCCAGCGCGCCGACGCCGTTGTACCAGGTATATCAAGACCACCTGCATTTTTCGGCGGCCATGCTCACGGCCATCTTTGGTGTCTATGCCGTGAGCCTGCTGGCGGCCCTGCTGACGGTGGGGTCGCTCTCGGATTACCTGGGGCGCAAGCCGGTGATCTTCGCCGCGCTGCTGCTCAATAGTGTGGCGATGCTGCTGTTTATCCACGCGGACAGCACCGCCTGCCTGCTGGCCGCCCGCGCGCTGCAGGGTTTCGCGACTGGCACTGCCACAGCGGTATTGAGTGCGACGCTGCTCGATACCGACCGCGTCCGCGGCCCGATGCTCAACAGCCTTGCACCGATGCTCGGCATGGCCAGTGGTGGCCTGGGCAGCGGGCTGCTGGTGGAGTTCGCGCCGTGGCCAACCCAATTGATCTATTACACCCTGCTGGGCTTGATGGTGTTGCAGGCTCTGTATGTGTGGCGCCTGCCTGAAACGGTCAGTCGCATACCCGGCGCCTTGAAGTCCCTGGCGCCAACCCTGCATGTGCCGCCGCAGGCGCGCCGCGCGTTGTGGCTTGCGATGCCATTGAATGTGGCCGTGTGGGCGCTGGGTGGGTTCTTTTCCTCGTTGGCACCGTCGTTGGTGCGTGTCGCCACCGGGTCGACCTCGCACTTGGTCGGCGGCGGGCTGGTGGCGGTGGTGACCTTGAGCGGCGCGGTGATGATCTACAGTCTGCGCAACTACGCGGCTGACAGGGTCATGAGCGTGTCGGCTGCACTGCTGGCCGTGGGCGTGGGGTTGCTGCTGGTTGCCGTAAACACCGCTAGCCTGTGGCTGTTCTTTGTCGCCAGTGTGATCGCAGGCCTGGGGTTCGGCGGCGGCTTCATGGGCAGTGTGCGCAGCATCGTGGGCCTGGCGTTGCCCCATGAGCGGGCGGGCCTGATGTCGGCATTCTATGTATTGAGCTACCTGGCGTTCTGCGTGCCGGCGTTGTTGGCGGGTAACCTGAGCCGCGTGTTTGGCCTGGTCGCGACCACGGACGGCTACGGTGCGGTGCTTATCTTGCTGTCTCTCGGGGCCCTTGGTGGGTTGTGGTGGCGGGACTCGGCGCCAGCAAGGGCGAGGGCATGATCGTGGTTAATATAGATGAAACAGATAACAGTTAGAGATATTACCCGTTATATAGATATTCGATCAGGTTCTATCATGGCCTCAACCTCAAATGAGGAAGAGGATTAACCCATGACCTGCTCGACCACTCACCGCTACAAACCCTTCAGTCACCTGGCCCGTCCCCGGGAAGTGATTCGCCAGTTCACCCCGAACTGGTTTGCCGCGACCATGGGCACCGGTGTGCTGGCCCTGGCCTTGGCCCAGCTGCCAGTCAACCTGCCTGGCTTGCATGCCGTCGCCGAGGGCCTGTGGCTGTTCACCATTGGCCTGTTTGTGCTGTTCAGCGTGCTGTATGCCGCCCGCTGGGTGATGTTTTTCCACGAGGCGCGACGCATCTTCGGGCACTCAACGGTCTCGATGTTCTTCGGCACCATCCCCATGGGGCTGGCGACCATTCTCAACGGCTTGCTGCTGTTCGGCCTGCCGCGCTGGGGCGGTGATGTGATCCCGTTGGCCGAGGCCTTGTGGTGGCTGGACGTCGCCATGTCCCTGGCCTGCGGCGTACTGATCCCGTTCATGATGTTCACCCGCCAGGAGCACAGCATCGACCAGATGACCGCTGTCTGGCTGTTGCCTGTGGTGGCGGCCGAAGTGGCGGCGGCCAGCGGCGGCTTGCTCGCGCCGCACTTGGCCGATGCCCATTCGCAACTGGTGATGTTGGTGACCAGCTACGTGCTGTGGGCGTTTTCCCTGCCGGTAGCGTTCAGCATCCTGACCATCCTGATGCTGCGCATGGCCTTGCATAAGTTGCCTCACGCCAATATGGCAGCGTCGAGCTGGTTGGCCCTAGGCCCGATCGGTACCGGTGCCCTGGGCATGTTGCTGCTCGGTACGGATGCCCCTGGGATCTTTGCCGCCAATGGCCTGGCCAGTGTCGGTGAAATGGCCCACGGCCTGGGCCTGATTGCGGGCATCACCCTGTGGGGCTTCGGCTTGTGGTGGATGTTGATTGCGGTGTTGATCACCCTGCGTTACCTGCGCGCCGGTATCCCGTTCAACCTGGGCTGGTGGGGCTTCACCTTCCCATTGGGGGTTTACGCCTTGGCCACGCTTAAATTGGCGAGCCTGTTGCAGCTGGCGTTTTTCAGTGTGTTTGGCAGTGTGCTGGTGGTTGCGCTGGCGCTGATGTGGCTGATCGTGGCCAAGCGCACCGTGCAGGGTGCTTATAAAGGCGAGCTTTTTGTTTCGCCTTGTATTGCCGGGCTAGCGAATAAGTAAGCAGGATTAGGTAAAGTCGTGGCCTGATAAATAAAGGCCACGCAGGAACACGGACGACGATGAGCCATCCTTCCCAATTCACCTTGCTGCGCACGCGGCGCTTCTTGCCGTTTTTCATCACCCAGTTGCTAGGCGCGTTCAACGACAACATCTTCAAGCAGTCGCTGATCCTGGCCATCCTTTACAAGCTCACCATCGAGGGCGACCGCTCCATCTGGGTCAACCTGTGTGCTTTGTTGTTTATCCTGCCGTTCTTCCTGTTCTCGGCGTTGGCCGGGCAGTTTGGTGAGAAATTCAACAAGGACGCGTTGATCCGCGCGATCAAGATCGGCGAGATCGTGATCATGGCAGTGGGCGCGACGGGTTTTCTGACCAATCATCTTGAACTGATGCTGCTGGCGCTGTTTGCCATGGGCACTCATTCGGCGTTGTTCGGCCCGGTGAAATACTCGATCATGCCCCAGGCATTGCACGACGATGAGTTGGTCGGCGGTAACGGCCTGGTGGAGATGGGCACGTTCCTGGCAATTTTGGCCGGCACCATCGGTGCCGGGATCATGATGTCTTCCACCCATTACGCGCCGGTGGTGGCGGTGGCGATTGTGGCCGTGGCGGTGCTGGGCTACCTGGCCAGCCGCAGCATCCCCCGCGCAGCGGCTTCGACACCGCAGCTGCGCCTGGACTGGAATATCTTCACTCAGTCCTGGGCGACTTTACGCATGGGCCTGGGGCAGACGCCGGCGGTGTCGCGCTCGATTGTCGGCAACTCATGGTTCTGGTTTGTCGGCGCGATCTACCTCACGCAAATCCCTGCCTATGCCAAGGAATGGTTGTACGGCGACGAAACCGTGGTGACCTTGATCCTCACGGTGTTCTCGGTGGGCATCGCCCTGGGCTCGATGCTGTGCGAAAAGCTCTCCGGGCGTAAGGTGGAAATCGGCCTGGTGCCGTTTGGCTCATTTGGCCTGACCGTGTTCGGCTTGCTGCTGTGGTGGCACTCCGGCGGCTTCCCGCAGAACGTGCAAGCCAACGATTGGCTCGCTGTGCTCAGCTACGGCCAGGCGTGGTGGGTGCTGCTCGATATCCTCGGCCTGGGTGTGTTCGGCGGCTTTTACATCGTGCCGCTGTATGCGCTGATCCAGTCGCGTACCGCCGAGAACGAACGGGCACGGGTGATCGCGGCGAACAACATTCTCAATGCACTGTTCATGGTGGTCTCGGCCATCGTGTCCATTCTGCTGTTGAGCGTGGCCAAGCTGTCGATCCCCGAGTTGTTCCTGGTGGTGTCGCTGCTCAACATCGCGGTTAACACTTACATCTTTAAAATCGTCCCCGAGTTCACCATGCGCTTCATGATCTGGCTGCTCAGCCATTCCATGTACCGCGTGGAGCATCGCAACCTGCAAGCCATTCCGGATGAAGGCGCGGCGTTGCTGGTGTGCAACCATGTGTCGTTTGTCGATGCGCTGTTGATTGGCGGCGCAGTACGTCGGCCGATTCGCTTTGTCATGTACTACAAGATCTACCGCTTGCCGGTGCTCAATTTTATCTTCCGCACCGCCGGGGCTATTCCGATTGCCGGGCGCCATGAAGACATTCAGATCTACGAACAGGCGTTCGCGCGCATTGCCCAGTACCTCAAGGATGGCGAGTTGGTGTGCATCTTCCCGGAAGGCAAGCTGACAGCTGATGGCGAGATGAATGAGTTTCGCGGTGGGGTGACGCGCATCCTGGAGGAGACGCCGGTGCCGGTGATCCCGATGGCATTGCAGGGGTTGTGGGGGAGTTTCTTCAGCCGTGATCCGAACAAGGGTGTGTTTCATCGGATCTGGTCGCGGGTGGTGTTGGTGGCGGGCGAGCCGGTGGCTGTGGAGGCGGCAACGCCTGAGCAGTTGCACGCTGTGGTGGGCGGTTTGCGGGGGAGTGCCAGGTAGTTTTTTGTTGTTTATCAGGGCCTCATCGCAGCATAGGTATCTACATAACTCTGTTAGCTCAACGGTAACCACGATGCGAAGCGAGCCGCTCTTGATCTTGATCTGCTTTTGATCTTAGGCGACCCCCCAAATCACTGGCGGATTACGGGCACACCGAGCCTAAGCGAGATGCCGAGTGGTGGGGCAAGAGCGCTTTGCTTACTTTTGTCTGGGCCGGCATTCCGGCTTTTCGAAAGTGAGCCGCCGTCAGGGCGGAACCCTAAGTGGCCGTTACCGCAGGAATGGATATGTACACG
>NZ_WJZM01000021.1:0-88234 GCF_021609545.1 Pseudomonas sp. PA-1-6B | reverse complement strand
ATCAGATACTATGATAGTGATCGAGTTAGCTTGATTTCCAACATTGGCCGCCTTCCTGAGCACACCCGCTTCCCTAAAGATCTGGATATTGAGCATTTTAACCAAAATGAAGACGTAGTTAAGCTTGTCAGGGAGACGCAAAGAGAGAAGCCATACTTTGAAGCAAGAGTTAACCCAGTCGATATTTCATCAGTGGTTTGCGTTAAGCCAGTACTGGATAATCCAAGAATCATAAAGCAGGATGGCGCCTTTCTACTTTTCGGAGTCGATGGGGGAAAAGGAAAGCCTGCTTCCGTCCCTGAAAGATACTTATTGACAAGCGACGAATTCAAAATAATTGTTCGGGGTGGTGACAAAATTAAAATACTGGAACAACTAGAGTCACTGGGAATAACTAGATCCACTATATATCCTGAGATTGAACATGTCGCGGGATTCCTAAGGGATAGGTACGGGGACAAATAAAACGTAACGATTTTCTAGCCCCTAGAGTGCGACTGACTGCTTCTGGCCGATTTCTGCCGTTCGTGAAGGACAGCAATCGGCCAACCTGACACCCAGAGCTAAACCACAGGTATCTGATACACAACCGACTCATATTTCTCCGCCATCCGCCTTTCGATGACCACTCCCCCCAAAGCTTCAGCAATACGTCGACTCGCACGATTCCGCGTCGCAACAGGATAGATAAAGTACTTAGCCGCCACCCACTGGCTAGCCCACTGAACAACCGCCCGCACCGCTTCACCACCAAACCCCAACCCATGTTTATCTTCACGAACCCAGATCCCCAACTCCGGCGTTTCACTGCCGCTATGGTGCAGCCCGACCAAGCCGGTAAAACGAGCACCTACCCGCTCCCTGACCGTGAACACGATGTCGCTGCCATCCGCTATCGCAGGCAGCCACCGCCCCCAGACTTGCGCGTACTCTTCCAGCGAGGCAGGCGGTTCCCAGGACATGTAGCGAGTCAGAGGCGGTGAGATACAAGAGAAAGACTCAACAGCGTCCTGCTCGCAGAAGGGCTCGATGCTCAGGCGTTGCGAGAGAATGCGGATTGCGTGGGTGTCCACTGGCATTGCAATTTCCTTCCTGGGGACCGTTACTCCATGTATGCCGTGAACATACCACGCAGGTCGCGTCATCAGTATCAGGCTCTCTATACTGAGCCCCCAGGATGGTAGCTAGAGCACCCAATATGCCCGTCGCACACAATCAAAATTCCCCCATCATTTTGGTCCCGGTTCAACAAAGCGACTTGGATAATCTGGTAGCCATTCGAATCGAGGCCATGCGCGAAAGTCTGGAGCGTGTTGGGCGATTTGACCCAGTGCGTGCGCGGGAGCGGTTTCTTGGCGGCTTTGAAGCTCGCGACACACGCTATATCGAGGCGTCTGGAGAGAGGGTGGGTTTCGTAGTGGTGAAACATCACCCCAATGAACTTTTGCTCGATCACTTGTATGTAAGGCCGAGCGCGCAAGGGTCAGGGGTGGGGTCTGCTGTTCTCATGCAGATTTTCAAAGAGTCGGATGCGGCTGCGCTTCCTATTAAAGTAGGGGCTCTCAAAGAAAGCGCTTCGAATCGCTTTTATACCCGCCATGGCTTCCAGTTCATCGAAAGCAGTGAATTCGACAATTATTATGTTCGTCAGCCTATTCCGGCGATTGGCGCTCATTCCGGAACCATGGGCTGACGTGGACTAGTTCTTCAGTTCACCAGCTCGATTGCTCGCCGCGTCGTCATACGCCACATACAGCGACTCTGCAATTTGGCTTTTGATCGCCTTGGTGGCCTCCAGCCCCAGCACAAAACCCTCGGCTTTACCGCCAGCACGGTTGAGTTCTTCATGGGTGGAGGCGCCAGTAATAGCGTCAAGCAGCTTGGCGGCGTGGGGGCCGACGCCTTTGGGGAGGGAGATCTGGTCGATGGACATTATCGCTACCTTGAAAAATTGAGTTCGGGAGCGAGTGAAACCACTGCCGGGGCTGGCATGGTAGACCTGTTTGCCATGAAAGGGGTCGCTTTACGCGCAGCGGCGCTATTCTTTGCGGCTACGCAGTGAGATGGGGCCATTGGTAAATCTGGAGGGGCTTATGGAGTATTGCGTTGAGGGCTATTGCCTTCGGCCATTGTGGGCCGACGATTTCGAGAGGGTCAGCCGTTACGAACGCGTCAACCGCAGGCATCTGCAACCCTGGGAGCCGCTCAGGGATGAGGAATACTTCACCACTGGCAACGCCAAGGCCAGGGTCGAGCAGCAGGTCAACAATATGCACGCTGGCAACGCTCTGTGTTTCCTCTTGCTTGAACCCGAGAGCGGAGAGGCTCTAGCGCGGTGTAACTACACGAACATTGTGAGAGGCGTTTTTCAGGCCTGTCATCTTGGCTTCTCGCTGGCTGAATCTGCCCAGGGTCGCGGCCTGATGAAAAAAACACTTCAGGTCACTAACCAACACTGTTTTGAGCAGTTGGGTCTTCACCGGATCATGGCCAATCATTTACCCCGCAATGTGCGAAGTGAACGCCTTCTGGAGTCGCTGGGGTTTGAAAAAGAAGGACATGCGCGAGCCTATCTGAAGATTGCTGGCGTTTGGGAGGACCATACGTTGAGATCGTTGATCAACCCTGAACAATAAGCGCGCCCCCTGCCACCGAGACAGTCGCTGGTTGCGCCAATCAAGCCTGGGTGCTGAACCCCTGGGCAGCACGCCGCTCCAACATCGCCCGCTCAGTCTCTTGCGTAGCGCGCTCGCCGTTGGAAGACAATTGGTTTATGAAAAACTGGTTTCTGCCCGCTTTAATATCCGACGGGTCATGGGTTCTGAACAAGGGCGCAAGATCAATAGTGCTGGCGAAGTTTTCATTGGTCAGGCTGTAGTAGCCCAGGGTGCTTCCCGACCAGGGTGAACCTGCGTCTACCATGTCGATGGCGGCGTTGCGGTAGGCCACGGCTGTGGCTTTCAGCTCAACGGATTGATTGAGCAGAACCGTCAGCCTCTCGGTCGCCTCACGGCTGAGCTGGCCAGCCGTATCCAGCACTTTCAGCCGGCCGTCAGTCTCAACGGTAAAACCGTACCCGCTGCTGGCCAGGTCAGGCGCAGTGGCTGCCAGGTTCGCTTCGAATGCCTGGAAGGAAGCTTTCAGCGCACTTTGCGCGCCATTGAACAGGTCGACGAAGCGAGGAAAGTGCGGCGATTCGGAGCGACCGACCCAGGTATCAACGGCCTCCGGGGCTTGTGCCGTGGTTGTCGCCGCTTCACTGGGATGGTAAATGGCCGCGGGGCCGGCGTTTGCCAGGGCTTGCTTGGCGGGGTCCGTCGACGCCTGGGGTACGAGCTTCTGCTCAGAAGGCGTGAGGTTGAGATTGGCCGGTGGAATATAGGCAGGGCTAACGGAAAGTGCCATTTAATCGGTCCTTGATTAGCGGGTTCATACGGGTTATCGACCATAAACGCGTCAGCTTTAGACCGTCACGGGAGCAAGCTCCCTCGCCACAGCTTTTGATCGTTCCACGCCCTGCGCAAGAACGAACACGCGCCCGAAGCATTCCTGGTGCTCGAAGGCTCGCCACGGGGCATTTTGAATAGCGGGCATGAAGGTGGGGAGCGTACGGCTGAAAATGCTCGGTGGATTTGAACAGGCTACGCCCATGCCATTGGGCATCCAGATCACACCCTGAGGGATGCATGTTTTCTTGATGTTTCGACACGCCCGCTGCCTGTGTCTCCTTGTATATGATCTGGTCACCGCCAGATTCATTCTGGCCGTTTATCATCTGTCGCCTCAATGCGCTTGAAAAAGAACGCAAGGCGACTCGCCAGAAGGATACGACAATGACGACTTGCGCCCCACCTGCTGGGTCACGTGAACACTACGACTCGGTAAGCCGAGCAGTGCATTGGCTGATGTTCTTGTTGTTTGCGTGGATCTATTGCTCAGCCATAACCCATTACCTGGCGTCAGACTCAACGCTGGATAAATGGCTGTGGCCCTTTCACAAACCCGTGGGGTTGTTATTACTGGTGTTGCTGATCCTACGTGCCGGCTGGAGTCTGCTGAGCCGACACCGGCGCCCACTCAGCGTCAGCCGTGTCGCCGCCGCCGGGCACGGCATGCTGTATGCACTGATGTTCCTGATCCCGCTGATCGGGATAATCCGCCAGTACGGCTCCGGCCGGGCTTTTTCTGCGTTTGGCGTGCCGGTCATGGAGGGGTTCGAGGGGGAAAAAATCCAGTGGATGGTTGATCTGGGCAGCAACTTTCATAGCTTGCTGGGTTGGACAATGCTGGTGCTTATCCTCGGGCATGTCGGGGCGGTGGTCATGCACTATTGGCAGGGCGATAAGCAGGTACTGCGGCGTATGACAAGAGGGGTGCGCCAGCACTGAAGTGACGCGGCCCACAGGTAGGGCCGCGCTGTCAGGATTGCTCCCACACCACCGGCTTGATCGCCCGCCCATGCTGGCGCGCCGTGACCAGGCCGATGGTCGATGACACTTCGCTGCAATGACCAGACCACTTGCATTGCGGTACCCTTCTCCACCGAGTTGGCGATGGAACACAAACGGGGATACCCGGATATCGTTGCCGAGGATTGCTTGAATGAGTGGCAACGCTTGCGCCCCGCGCTTCAATAACGCCCGCTCTGATCAGCCTATCGCCTGACGCCCCAACCCACTCCCAGGATTCACGGATTTCCTTTATGCCGCCTGCCTCACGCGACCACGCCCGTATCGAACGCCGTCTCATCGCGGCCCTGACCGACGCCTGCGAGATCGCAAAGGTCGAAATCCCGGGCTTCGACTGGTTAACCCACACCGTCGACTACTGTGCTTTTCCCCAAAGCCTGCGGGTGATCTGGGTGTTCGACAACGTCGCGAGCAAGGCTCGCGCCCTTGCGACCGGCGCGGACGCCCGTATGCGCGAGCTGACTACCGCCGCGCTGGATGACGCTGACGTGCACGTCCCGAACATCGGCCGCTGCGTCAGTTTCGACTCCGAAGAGGAATGCCACCTTCGGCATGGCGGCGATTGGCGTCGGCGGTTGGCTACTCTCCGGGCGATCTGAATCGCGCCACCGGTTGTCGAGCAAGGGCAAACATCGCTACCCCACTTTGCACGTCAACCAAGCCCCCCAGAAAAGGCTGCTGAAGAAACGGATCGCGTCGCCGAAGCCAGCGTCATGCAACAGCTTCTGAACTGCGGCCTCGGAATGGGGTGGGTCGGCGCCTTGAAGGATTTTGCCGAGCTTGGCCTTCACTTCGTCCGGGGTGGCGCCATGCTGACGCCACCGTTGGCCCCATGCCGCCAGCAGCAACGGCTGGCTGGCATACGCGTAATGATTGCCCGCGACGATCAGCGGTGCCCCCCGTTTCAGGTGCGCCCGAATCGACCGCAGCATCCGGCCCTTGGCGTCATCCCCCTCCAGATGGTGGAGCACACCGATCAAGGTGGCGGCGTCGTATGACGCGTCTGCTGCCAGGTCTTCAAGCGTCCCGAGATGCAGGGTGGTTCTGTCAAGCAAGTGGTTGGCTTCCAACTGCTGCCTTGCCGCGTCCAGCATCGGCTGGGAGGGATCAACCGCCATGAAGCGCCAGCCCGGTTCAAGGTTGGCCATGGCGATGATCTCCTGCGCCGTACCGCCGGCGCCGACCACAAGTACCTTGGCCGAAGGGGCATCGCCAAGGCTCGCCGCGAGCATGCAGGCTGCCAGATCCTGGCACGCGTCATAGCCCGCCAACGCGATACGGCTTTGTCGCGCGTACTCGTTGGCTCTTGAGGTATCGAATTTGTCAGCAGGGTTGGATGAGGATGAGTTCAAGGCGGTTCTCCGTGGCCTTGACGCAAATTACGTTAACCGTCGCAGTAAGAAAAATGCATTAATTTTATGCGCTGCATTCCCGTGGGGAATGCGCACCGGGCTCCCCCATGACTTGGCTCCCCCTCGAATGCTCAGCCAGGAATAGCGGGCTGGAGCGTCTAAGGTGCAAGCTCCCTCACCCTGGATACTGCGTTGCGCAGACCCACGGCATCTATTCCACGAGGCGAAGGAGCTGGCCGTTTGTTAAAAACTACTTATCACACACCTGCAATCTGCCAATCACTCCTGGGCTTTGTTCACTACGTTGCGATCTTCATCCACTTGGTACGGCGTGTCAGCCTCTACCCCGTCCTTGCCCGTCGTCGCTACGACGTTGGTGTAGCGCTTGCCGTCCCAGCAACGAAATATCAGCGTGGAATGCTCTCCCGCCGTTAACGTCGAGCCGAGGCTGGCAACGAGCCGGCTGCGGGCCCCCGCAGTCAAGACGCTGTTTTTACCGGCCGTCAACCGGCTGCGGTCGCCCGCCATCAGCACGCAGTCATTGCCAGCGGTGAGTTTGCTGCGGTCTCCGGCGGTAAGGTAGCTGTTGCTGCCGGCCAGGAGTTTGCTGCGATCGCCGGCGGTCTGGATGCTGTCGGCGCCAGCGATAAGCTTGCTGCGTTCACCGGCCATTTGGGTACTGTCGGCACCGCAAATAAGGGTGCTGCGGTAGCCAGCGGTTTGTGAACTGCTTTTGCCGGCGATCAACATGCTTTTATGCCCGGCAGTTTGCGTGCTGCCATGCCCCGCAATCAATGAGCTGCGGTGGCTCGCCACTTGGTTGCTGCCGTATCCAGCCGTTAGGGTGCTGTGCATGCCGGAGGTGAGGCTGCTGCCATAACCGGCGGTGAGCACGCTGCGCAGCCCGCTGATCAAGGTGCTGCCATAACCGGCCGTCAGGAAGCTGCGAATGCCGCTGGTGAGCGTGCTGCCGTAGCCGGCGATCAACGAACTGTCTTGGCCTGCGGTGCCGGTGCTGCCGTATCCGGCGGTGAGGGTACTGTCGCGCTCGGCGGTTTGAGTACTGCCATAACCGGCGGTCAACGTGCTTTCGTAGCCCGCGGTCTGCGTGCTGCCGTAGCCGGCAATCAACGAGCTGGAAAATCCGGTGGTCTGGGTACTGCCATAACCGGCGGTGAGCGAACTGCTGTCCAGTGCGGTGAGTGTGCTGCCATAACCCGCCGTCAGTGTGCTTTCATAACCGGCCGTCTGAGTACTGCCATAACCCGCTACCAGCGTACTTTTATAGCCTGTGGTTTGGGTGCTGCCGTAGCCGGTTGTAAGGGAACTGTTGTACTCCGCGGTTTGGGTACTGCCATAACCCGAGGTCAGCGTGCTTTCATAACCGGTGGTCTGGGTGCTGCCGTAGCCCGCGATCAATGAGCTGTGGAAGCCCGCCGTAGAGGTGCTGCCGTAGCCGGTCGTGAGCGAGCTGTTTTCCTGGGCAGTCTGGGTGCTGCCATAGCCTGCCGTGAGGGTACTTTCATGCCCGGCTGTTTGCGTGCTGCCGTAACCGGCGATCAGTGAACTGTCGGGGCCGGCCGTTCCTGTGCTGCCGTAACCGGCGGTGAGCGAGCTGCCTTCCTGGGCGGTTTGCGTACTTCCATAGCCTGCGGTGAGGATGCTGCTATGCCCAGCGGTCTGCGTACTGCCGTAGCCGGCGATCAGAGTGCTGGCATACCCCGCCGTGCCGGTGCTGCCATAACCGGCCATCAGGTCGCTGTTTTCCTGGGCTGTCTGGGTGCTGCCATACCCTGCGGTAAGGACACTTTTATAGCCTGCGGTTTGGGTACTGCCGTAGCCCGCGATCAGCGAGCTTTTTGCGCCTGCGGTGCCCGTACTGCCGTAGCCAGCCGTAAGCGTGCTGCCTTGTTGGGCGGTTTGGGTGCTGCCGTAACCGGCGATCAACGAGCTGTCGGAACCTGCCGTGCCGGTGCTGCCATAGCCGGCGATGAGGTCGCTGCCTTCTTGTGCCGTTTGGGTACTGCCGTAGCCCGCCGTCAGCGAGCTTTCTTCTCCGGCGGTTTGGGTGCTGCCGTAGCCGGCGATCAGTGAACTGTCAGAACCTGCGGTGCCGGTGCTGCCGTAGCCGGCGGTGAGGTCGCTGCCCTCTTGGGCCGTCTGGGTACTGCCGTAGCCCGCCGTCAGCGAGCTTTCTTCTCCGGCGGTTTGGGTGCTGCCGTAGCCGGCGATCAACGAGCTGTCCGAACCTGCCGTGCCGGTGCTGCCATAGCCGGCGATGAGGTCGCTGCCTTCTTGTGCCGTTTGGGTACTGCCGTAGCCCGCCGTCAGCGAGCTTTCTTCTCCGGCGGTTTGGGTGCTGCCGTAGCCGGCGATCAGTGAACTGTCAGAACCTGCGGTGCCGGTGCTGCCGTAGCCGGCGGTGAGGTCGCTGCCCTCCTGGGCCGTTTGGGTACTGCCGTAGCCCGCCGTCAGCGAGCTTTCTTCTCCGGCGGTTTGGGTGCTGCCGTAGCCGGCGATGATCGAGCTATCAGAGCCTGATGTCCCGGTGCTGCCATAGCCGGCAATCAGGGTGCTTTTGTCGCCAGCAGTTTCCGTACTACCGTAGCCGGCAATAAGTTGGCTCTGGTTTGCGCCAGTCAATGTACTGCCGTACGTGGCCGTCTCTAATGTGGTTGATGACGAAACACTCTCAACGGGCCTGGCAATATCAAACACACTTTCAGTCACTGGCAACGACACTGCAACCGTCGCGTTCACCTCGACAGGTATCTGTGTAGAGGCGTCCACCTCAATAAAGTCCACCGCAGACAAGGGATAATCAGCAATATGCTCAACGATATAACGCGCTGCGCTACTTCGCGTGCCAACATGTACAACTTCAGCACGAGGAAACTTAACGCCTTCACCCGCATCCAGAACAACAACTTCTTGAGCAAGCACTTCACACACCACCCAACGAGCATCGGGCTGCATATTCAGATGGGTACTCGCGCCCTTGCCCCAGAGCAGTCCAGACAAGCCATTCTCGACTTTTCGGGTGGGTTTCCAATACTTGCACTCCGCAACACCGGAGACCGGCCAAATCAGGCCGCAGTGATCGGACATATTATTGGCACACGTGCGTAACACTAGAACTTTATCAGTGTTCATAACAATACCTTCATAAGGTTAATTATCGGAGAATCATTGCTCCTTGCTCACTGAAAGTAACATCTAATGTCCAGCAATAATTTTTTCATCTCTCGGACGACTTCACGCAATTTCGGAAAATGCAGAAAAACGCCAGGGCTTTCAGAGCGCTGCCCAACTATTACAACCCTTATTTGTTTTGTGCGAAGACTTCAACGATTTCGGCATGACTGCAATTACGACATGAATAAATCGCCGCAAACATTAAA
This sequence comes from Pseudomonas sp. PA-1-6B, assembly GCF_021609545.1. Classification (NCBI taxonomy): domain Bacteria; kingdom Pseudomonadati; phylum Pseudomonadota; class Gammaproteobacteria; order Pseudomonadales; family Pseudomonadaceae; genus Pseudomonas; species Pseudomonas sp. PA-1-6B. The sequence goes on along the minus strand of NZ_WJZM01000021.1, from coordinate 79,012 downwards.
CCGTTATAAATATTGATCCACATCACTTGTGCAGGATCGTACAAGCCCTCGGATCAGCATCTGGATACGCTAAGGCCTTCGAAAAGAGGATCCAACATGACTCAACGCCCACATCCCACCCAGCCTGTAAACCTCACGCACAAAGCCTCGCTCATCGATCAGCAATGGAGCCCAAGAGTGGTCGCCGAAATGAACGACTACCAGTTCAAGGTGGTGCGTATCGAGGGCGAATTCATTTGGCATTCGCACCCCGAAACCGATGAAGCGTTCCTGGTGCTTGAAGGCACGCTGCGTATCGACCTGCCGGATGGCCCGGTGTATGTGAAGCCGGGTGAGTTGTATGTGGTGCCGCGTGGCATTGAGCACAGGACGGCGGCCGAGGGAGAGGCCAAGCTGATGATGATTGAGCCACGGGGCATTTTGAATACCGGGCATGAAGGTGGAGAGCGTACGGCAGTCAACGATCAGTGGATTTGAGCGCAAGCGTACGCTGCTTAGCGCTGTACAACCCTTAACCAAAACCCATAAGATGAGAAGAGTTATCATTTAAACCAAGCGAATCTCACATGTTCAACGACAGCACCGCCTCGCCGGTCGAGCAGTTGTATACCCGCCATCGCACGTGGTTGCGGGGCTGGTTGCATCGGCGCCTGGGGCACCGTGCCGATGCCGAGGACCTGGCCCACGACACCTTCGTACGCGTGCTGTGTTCACGCCAGGAGGTGGGCGAGCTGCGCCAGCCCATGGCGTTTCTGGCCAAGATTGCCAACGATCTGTTGATCAACCGTTGGCGGCGCCAGGCGATTGAACGCGCTTACCTGGAGGCATTGGCCGCGCGGCCCGAAGCGCTGGAGCCTTCGCCGGAGGAGCGGCTGCTGACCATCGAGACCCTGCTGCAACTCGACTCATTGTTGGTGGGGCTGTCGATGCCGGTGCGGCGGATTTTCTTTTTGTCCCAGCTCGACGGCTTGACCTACCCGCAAATCGCCGCGCAGTTGAACCTCAGCGTGGCTCAGGTGCAGCGGGCCATGGGCAAGGCGTTCAGCGTGTGTTACGCGAGTCGTTTTGAATGAGCCTGCCGGTTGATCCGCAGGTCCGCGACAGCGCTATCGACTGGCTGGTGAAAAGCCAATCCGGGCTGATGAACGCTGCCGATTGTTTGGCTTTGCAGCAATGGCGCCAAGCCAATATCGAACATGAATACGCCTGGCAGCGCGTCAGCAGCTTGCCGTTGTCGTTGCAGCCGGGGGCGGCGCTGTTGGCGGATGCCACCACGCGACGGGCGCTGGAAGCTGCCGGCAATGATCCACACCAACGCCGCCAGGTGCTCAAGGCCCTGCTCGCCGTCGGCCTGCTCGGCGGGCTGTCGTGGCAAGGTGCGCAGTCCACTGTGGTGCGTTCGGCGTTGGCCACTTATAGCACCAGCACCGGTGAGCGGCGCCAGTGGCGGTTGGCGGACGGCAGTTCGTTGTGGCTGAACACGGCCAGCTCGGTCAACCTGGACTTCAACGCCGCACAGCGCAGCGTGCAGTTGGTCGAGGGCGAGATGGCCCTGGACGCGCCCGTCGAATCGCGAGCACTGCAACTGAAGACACCCGACGCGACGCTGCACAGCCCGGGCGCTCATCTGCTGGTGCGCCATGACCGCCAGAGCACTCAGGTGACGGTCCTGCGCGGCTTGGTGCAGGTGCATACGCGGGGCCACCCACTGCCCCTGCGGCTGGAAGCAGGTTGGCGCACCCAGGTGAACAGCCAGGGGGTCGCCGCGCCGGTCCCTGTCGATGGGTTCCTCGCCCAGGCCTGGCTGCGAGGTTTGCTGCCTGCCGAACGCATGCGCCTGGACGCGCTGCTGGCCGAACTCTCGCGCTATCGCCCAGGGATTTTGCGCTGTGGCGAAGCCGTTGCGGGCTTGCGCGTCACCGGCAGTTTCCAGCTCGACGATACCGATGCCGCCCTGGCCCTGCTCGCCCAAGCGCTGCCGGTGCGCATTGAGCGGCGCACGCGCTATTGGGTGACCGTGGTGCCGGCCTGAAAATATTTTTGTCATACAGCGCAGTTTTTTCCACGTCGCTTGGCCTATGGGAATAACCCATCGAAACAGGTGGGCCTTCACCCTCAGGAGCCCTGCATGACCTCCCCCCTCCATGTTCTGCGCAGCCGCACCGTCGGCCTGCTGTTTCTTGCCTTGCAACCGCTGTGCGGCGCGGCGGTGTTGGCTGCCGATGAGCGCCAGCACTTCAACATCGACGCCGGCACGCTGGATCAGGTGCTCTCGCGCTTTGGCGTGCAGGCGGGCATCAGCATGGCGGGGCGTGCCACGCTGACTGCCGGCAAGAACAGCCAGGGCCTGACCGGCGACTTCACCACCGAAGCCGCGTTGACAAAGCTGCTTGAAGGCACGCGCTTGGTTTATCAGCGCCTGGCCGATGGCAGCTACGAGCTGTACCAGGGCGGCACGGCCCTTGCGCTGCCCACGCAGAAAGTCATCGGCGAAGACCCGCAAAAACAGCAGGTGTATGCGGCGCCGCGTTCCTCCGTGTATATCTCCGGCGAGGACATGCAGCGCTTTGGCGTGATCTCCGCCGGCGACCTGCTCAAAGGCCAGCCCGGCGTACAGGTGGGTGACAGCCGCAACGGCGGCGGCCTGGATGTAAACATCCGCGGCATCCAGGGCCAGAGCCGCGTGGCGGTTACGGTGGATGGCGCGCAGCAAGCACTGGATGTGTATCGCGGCTACGCCGGCACCCAGCAGCGCAGTTACATCGACCCGGATTTGATCAGCGACGTGACCATCGACAAGGGCCCCAGCGTTGACTCCAGCGCCATCGGCGGCACGGTTAAAATGCGTACCCTGGGAGTTGAAGACATTCTGCGCGATGGGCAAAACATCGGCCTGCGCCTCAAGGGCGAGACGTGGAACAACGGCGTTGCGCCCGCCTACCGCGACGGTCACTCATCAGAGGGCAGCCTGTACGCCGAACCGCACCGAAACCGTGGCGGGTTGTTCGGCTCCCAAGCCGAATCCGGCAGCGCCGCGTTTGCCTACACCCATGACCTGTTCGATGTAGTCGCAGCCTACGCTCACCGCAATCAAGGCAACTATTTTGCGGGCAAGAAGGGCCAGGATCGCTACCGTACCTACGACCGCTATGGCGACGAAGAAAGCACGGTGGCCAGCACTTATAACGCCGGCGAAGAAGTACTCAATTCGTCGGCTGAGACCGAATCCTGGTTGCTCAAGACCACCCTCCGCCCCACCGACGAACACACCTTTGACCTGGGTTACCAGCGCTACAACGGGCACATCGGCGAGATCATGCCGTCGGACATTTTTCGGTTCGGCACCGGCGGCATCTACCAGTACCCGCTGGGCCATACCCAGATCGACACCTATACCGCGCGCTACCATTACCTGCCCACCAATAACCCGCTGGTGGACCTTACCACCAGCCTGTGGATGACCGATGCGCAAACCAGCCAACTGACTTCAGTGCTCGCGCCCGCTTCCCAAGCCTACCGTTCGGACCGCAACTGGAGCCGCCAGGCCAACCGTCGCATTGGCGGCGACCTGGCCAATACCTCGCGGTTCACCAGCGACTATGGTGACCTCAAGCTGGACCTGGGCGGTGGCTTCCAGATCGAAGAGCTGCGCCCGCAAAAAGGCGTGGTCACCACCCAGCATGACATCAACGCCAACCGCAGTTTGCGCGATGGTTCACGCCAGGAATTCAACCTCAACGGCAAGCTCGAATACCAACCCGTGGACCGCCTGACACTATGGGGCGGTGGCCGCTATACCTATTACCGCACACAAGACCACGTGCCGCTTTCAACGGCGCGCCGGGAAGAGCGCCCGTTGCGCTACGTGTCAGCCACGAAGGCCGGGGCCTACGGCAACATGCTCTGGTTCCCCGACCTGAACGGGGACTACACCGACGCTACCGACCCGCGCCTGAACAACGGCATCGTTTTCAGTAACACCAACTACCCATTTGAAGGCCCGCGCTATAACGATTTCGGGGCCACCGATACCACGGTGTATGAGCCCCAGGTGGGCGAAGTGGTCAGCGGTTATGACTACTCCGGAAAAAACCGCAACAGCGGCGGTGCGTTTGCGCCTGCCTTCGGCATCAACCTGGAGGTGGCGCCCGACACCTTCGTCTACGCCTCTTACACTCAGGGCCTGCGGATGCCGTCGCTGTTCGAGACCAGCCAGGGCGTATTACAAACTTTACCCGGCAAAGGCTTGAAGCCCGAGCGTTCGAGTAACTGGGAAATCGGCGCCAGCACCCTCCAAAAAGGCCTGTTTGTGGCTGACGATGAGGCGGCGATCAAACTGGCGTACTTCAACAACACCATCAAAAACTACATCACCCGTTACTACGACCCCAGCCCAGGCCTGATGGGCCTGATGCAATTCAGCAACACCGACAGTTTCAAGACCAGCGGCCTGGAGTTGCAGTCCCATTACGATGCCGGCCGTGTGTTTGCCGACCTGTCATCCACCTACTACCTCAAGACCCAAACCTGCGACTCGGCGTTCGCCGCTCGCCTGCGTGCCAGCAGTAACCGCTATCGCGACACCAGCCAGACGCCCAACTGCACGCCCGGCAGTTTCATGGGCTCCTACACCAATACACAGAACCCGCCACGCTTTGCCGCAAACCTGATCACCGGCCTGCGCTTTTTCGACCAGTCGCTGACGGTCGGCACGCGCATCACCTACACCTCCGGCCCCACGGTGACCGCCGATAAACCTTGGCAGACAGGCGCCACCACGCCGCAATTGGTCTATCGCGAAGTGACGCTGGTGGATCTGTTCCTCAACTACAAATTGCAGGACCACACCCAACTGAATGTCTCGCTGCAAAACCTCACCGACCGCTACTACCTGGACCCCTTGGCGCAAAGCTTTATGCCGGCACCGGGCCGAACACTCAGGGTGGGTCTACAAACGAAGTTCTGACAGGGGCAGGCACAACTCTCGAAAGGCACACATTCCAACTGTGGGAGCTGTCGAGCCCCGGCGAGGCTGCGATGGCGGCGGCACAGGCAACATCCTCATCGACTGAACCACCGCTTTCGCAGCCTCGCTAAAGCTCGACAGCTCCCACAGGGGTTCGGCAGTGCTGGGTTCAAAACGGTTGGCAGCGCCATCGCGCCAAGCACAACCCCCGACAACAACACCGCCCAACTGTGGGAGCTGTCGAGCCCCGGCGAGGCTGCGATGGCAGCGGCACAGGTAACATCCTCATCGCCTGAACCACCGCTTTCGCAGCCTCGCTAAAGCTCGACAGCTCCCACAGGGGTTCGGCAGTGCTGGGTTCAAACCGGTTGGCAGGACCATCGCGCCAAGCACAACCCCCGACAACAACACCGCCCAAATGTGGGAGCTGTCGAGCCCGGGCGAGGCTGCGATGGCGGCGGTACAGGCAACATCCTCATCGACTGAACCACCGCTTTCGCAGCCTCGCTAAAGCTCGACAGCTCCCACAGGGGTTCGGCAGTGCTGGGTTCAAACCGGTTGGCAGGGCCATCGCCCCCGACAACAACACCGCCCAACTGTGGGAGCTGTCGAGCCCCGGCGAGGCTGCGATTGCAGCGGCACAGGCAACATCCTAATCGCCTGAACCACCGCTTTCGCAGCCTCGCTAAAGCTCGACAGCTCCCACAGGGGTTCGGCAGTGCTGGGTTCAAACCGGTTGGCAGGACCATCGCCCCCGACAACAACACCGCCCAACTGTGGGAGCTGTCGAGCCCCGGCGAGGCTGCGATGGCGGCGGCACAGGCAACATCCTCATCGCCTGAACCACCGCTTTCGCAGCCTCGCTAAAGCTCGACAGCTCCCACAGGGGTTCGGCAGTGCTGGGTTCAAAACGGTTGGCAGGGCCATCGCGCCAAGCACAACTCCCGACAACAACACCGCCCACAAAGAATTGGCTATGTCAGGCTTGTTACACCACGACCGGCTTAATTGCCCGGTTGTGCTGACGCGACGTAACCAGGCCGATAAAGGAAATCACCAACGCCAGGCCAATAGTCGAGGACACTTCGGTGCGGTGTTCCGGCGTCACCATCATCACCCCCAGGGCCAGGCAGATGAATACGATCACCAGGTAAGTCAGCCACGGAAACAGCCACATGCGAAAGGTCAGTTCGACGTTCTGCCGAAGCAGCAAGCGACGCATACGCAGTTGCGAGATAGCGATCACCAGGTACACCAACAACGCGATGGCGCCGGAGCTGGCGAGCAGGAACTGGAACAGACCGGCCGGCATGAAGTAGCTCAGCAACGTAACGCCCGCACCGATGATGGTGCTGGCGATCACCGCCGCCCTGGGCACGCCCGCCTTCGAGGTGATTTTAAGCGCCGGCGGCGCATCGCCGCGTTTGCCCAGGGAAAACAGCATGCGCGAAGAAATGTAGATCGAGGAGTTCATGCAACTGGCTACTGCGATCAACACCACCACATCGACCATGAACTTGGCGTTGGGGATGTTCATAATTTCCAGTGCGCGCTGATAGGAACCCACGGAGGCCAACAGCGGATCGTTCCAGGGCACCACGGAAATCACGACGGAGATCGACAGCAGGTAGAACACGCCAATACGCCAGATCACCGAGCGGGTGGCCTTGGCGATGTTCTGCGCCGGGTTGCTCGATTCCGCCGCGGCGATGGTCACCGCTTCGGTGCCGATGAAACTGAACATGATGGTAATGAACGCGCCCACCACCGCCGACAGGCCGTTGGGAGCAAACCCGCCGTGTTCCTCCATCAAGCGGCTCAAGCCGCTGGCTTCGCGATCTGGGATCCAGCCCATGAGGACGCTGAAGCCCAGGCCGATAAAGCCGACGATGGCAATCACCTTGGCCATGGCGAACCAGAATTCGAATTCGCCGTATTTGGCCACGCTGAACAGATTGGTGATCACCAGCAGAACGATTGAGATCAACGCAAACAGCCACGCATCAACCTGAGGGAACCACTGGTTGAGCACATGCCCGGCGGCCAACGCTTCGATAGGAATGACCAACACCCAGAACCACCAATACAACCAGCCGATGGTGAACCCCGCCCAGGGGCCGATGGCCTGGTCGGCGTAGGTGGAAAACGAGCCGGTGTCCGGGCGCGCCACCGCCATTTCCCCCAGCATGCGCATGACCAGCACCACCAACAGGCCGGAAAACAGGTAAGCCAGCAACACCGCTGGCCCGGCGGCGGCGATCGCATGCCCGGAGCCGACAAACAACCCCGCGCCGATGATGCCAGCGATGGACAACATGGTCACATGGCGCGGCTTGAAGCCCTGCGCCAGCTGACCGTTGGAATCGTTGCAGTTGAGGCTAGTCATTGTTTTTGTTGTTCTCGGGCGGCCAATGACCCTCACCTTAAGTGCCCGAGGCCAGGCACAAGTAGCCTGGTTACGCCACCATCGTGCCTGATATCGACATGGGGAATAGTGGCACCGTGAGGCAACGCGCGGCGTGCTCTACTCTTGCGCGCTGCGTATCAACGACCCGAACAGCTCGCCACGCGGCATCTTGCTCAGCTCGATATCGGCATTTTCAAACCATTCCCGCCCAGCTTCCGGATGCGGCCCGCTCAGCACCACCACGCCACGTTCGTAGGTGTAACGCGCCGCCGCCACGTCGCCATTGTGGTAGGTCGCGATGACCTTGTAAGGCGCAGCGGCGCTGGCTTTGGGGAAGTAAGGGCCATCCTGATAGAACACAGAGTCGGGCTGCCCGTCCCACGTCACCCGCACGGCGGCGTCTTCAATGCCGGACACTTCAAAACCGGGACGGCCAGCTTCGGTATCAAGCGCCTGGGGGATCAGGCCGAGGTTGTTGTCGTCGGCCAGGTAGGCGCCCATGCACAGGCCCAGGTAGCGGCCGCCTTTGGCGACGTAATCGCGGATGGCTTCTGCACGCGCATCGCCCAGGCTGTCGAGGGCGGCCGGGATGTCCTGGCCACCGCCGGGTTGCACGTATAGATCGTAGCGCGCCAGGGTTTGCGGGGTGATGTCGATGGGTTCGTTGGCACCGACGAAGTCGATCTGGTAATTGGGGTTAAGGCGCTGCAGGGCGGTTTTCACGTTTTCCGAGCAATCCGGGCAACCCGCCGGGCCTCGGTAGATGGCGACATGGGTGATGGGGCCTGCGCTGTGTACGGGTAAAGGATGCAGCGTAGCAACGGCGAGAAACGTGGCAGCGAGGGCAGGCAGTTTCATGGGTTAGGCTCAACGGTCAGTTGAATGGGTTTGATCCGGACGTGACAGCGCCAAGCCTATAACGATGAGCCTTTTGAATTCGTGAAGAGTTGTAAATCCACGAGGGCCATTTATCCACTTCCCAGCATCTGCCATAACGACGCGCCTACGCCGGTAATGCTCTCACCGGCGATCATCCCCGCCGCTGCCGTGATCGCAAAGCGCTGCGTCACGCTCGGCAAGCGACAGCTCACGGCCCAGGTCATGATCGCGCCAAGGGCCATCATCAGCGACACCGACGCAGGCAAGACAAACGCCAGTCCCAAGGCTGCCGCACTGGGCAGATAGCGGGCGCGATGGGCGGGCAGCGTGCTATCGAGTATGCCCAGCAGTACGCCGCACAGGCTTGCAACAGCAATGGCCCAGCGGATGCTGGGTGACAACGAATCCAGCCCGTGGGTCAGGGTTTGGGCCACGGCTTTCCAAGTGGCGACGGCCGGGGCTGGCCACTGTTCGGTGAGCAGCATGGTTTGCGGGTCTGGGATCAACGCCAGGTAAGCGAATACGCCGACGATGCTGCCGACAAAAATCCCGAGGATCTGAGCGATCACTTGCTTGTGCGGCGTCGCGCCAATCGCTTTGCCCACCTTGAAGTCATTCATCAGGTCTGTGCACTGCCCCGCCGAACCGCCGGCGGTGTTGGCGCTCATCAGGTTGATCGGCACCTGGCCCGGCGCAACGATGCCAAAACTCAGCTGAGATAATTGCCCGATGGCGCCAATCGGCGGAATACCCGTTGCCCCCACCACCCGCGCCGCCACGGCGGCCAGGCAGATCGCCAGGGGAATGGTCAGCAGCGCCATCCCAAGGTTGATACCGAACAACAGCGCTTGCAGGCTCACCACCAACACGATCGCCAGCGCGAACCCCACGGCAGGCCCAGGTTTTGGAATCGCCCAGGGCGTGCCGCCAGTCGCTCGGGTTGAGCGATGCAACGCCCACAGGCGAATCGCCAGGGACGCCAGGGTGGAACACACCATCAGGCTCACCCCGGGCCACAGCAGCCATTCCACCAGCGCGGCAAACTGCGGGCCGCTGCTGTCGGCGGGCAGGCTCACCAGGTCGTTGGCCAACAGCCACGGCCCCAGCCCGCCCCATGCCAGCAAGGCGCCGAGCAACAGGGTCAGGCCCACGCGAATGCCGATGATGCCGCCGAACCCCAGCAACAGCAGAGAGGGGTCGGCGGTGAAGGTCAGGCGCTCCAACTGGGCGTTCGGAGACCAGCGCGGGAAGGCCCACATAAAGGTATCCACCCACTTGACCAGCCCGGACAACAGCGCCGCGCCGAGCAGCACTTTTAAACGCGTGGCGGCTTCGCGGCCATGGTTGTAGATGTGCAGCAGGGTCTCCAGGGTGGCCATGCCTTCGGGAAACTTCAGCGCCTTGTCATTGAGCAATGAAGGCCGCAGGTACCATGCGATCCAGATCCCCAGGAAACTCACCGAAAACACCCAGGCGATCATCGGCAGCGCTGCCAGTTGGTTTCCGGTGAGCAAGGTATACGCCGGGATGGGCGCGACCAGCCCGCCGGAAATGATCGACGCCGCGGCAGAGGCCACGGTCTGGTTGATATTGCTCTCGTGCAGGGTCCACGGCAGGTGTTCAGCGGAACGCCGGGCCAGGCCTTGCCAGATGCCATAACCGATCAGCAAGGCGATGATCGACATATTGAACGACCAGCCGATCTTCAAGCCTGCATAGACATTGGAAGGGGTCAGCAGGATGCCCAGCACGATCCCGGTGATGACTGCCCGCAGGCTCAGTTCGCGCTCTACGGGCGCGATTGACGAGGTGGAGTGCATGCAGATTCCTTTCGAGAAAAGCCAGTGCCACCTTTAAGTGAGCGCTGGGAGACTCGAAGGTTCACCTGCCGAAACGGGTTCTGTAGGAGCGAGCTTGCTCGCGAAAAACCCAAAGGCGCCGCGTTCATCCAGGAAACACGCGTTATCGTTTACGTTTTTCGCGAGCAAGCTCGCTCCTACAGGAGGCGGTGTCGGTGGGCCCGCTATTTGGCAAACGCGTATTCCCCGCCCCGCTCCACCGCCTTGCGGTAAGCCGGGCGCGCCTGGAGCTTTTGCAGCCACGCGGCCAAGTTCGGGTAGGCCTGCAATTTGCCCTGGGCCTGGGCGACTTCGCCGATAAAGCTCATCTGAATATCCGCGCCGCTGAGTGCGTCGCCCACCAGGTACGGCGTGTGGCCCAGCACGTCATTCAGGTAGCCCAGGTAATTGGCCAGCTCCGATTCGATCCGCGGATGCAGCGGTGCGCCTGCTTCACCCAGGCGTCCGACGTAGAGGTTGAGCATCAGCGGCAGCATGGCCGAGCCTTCGGCGAAGTGCAGCCATTGCACATAGCTGTCATAGGCGTCGGTAGCCGGGTCGGGTTGCAGTTGGCCGTTGCCGTGGCGGCGGATGAGGTAGTCGATGATCGCGGCGGACTCGATCAGCACACGAGAACCGTCTTCGATCACCGGGGATTTGCCCAGCGGGTGAATGGCCTTGAGTTCAGGCGGCGCCAGGTTGGTCTTGGCGTCGCGCTGGTAGCGCTTGATGTCGTAGGGCAGGCCCAGTTCTTCAAGCGCCCACAGGATACGTTGCGAGCGGGAGTTGTTGAGGTGGTGAACAGTGATCATCGAGGCAACACCTTGGGGGGATTTAAGAGAAGACTACAGCGTAGCGGTGAAGTGCCGCGAATGTGGCTCAGGCGAGCAATTGATCGATCCACTTCACCTGCTGCATGATTTCCTGCACTTTCTGCTCGGGCACCGCCTGCCGCGCCTGTTCGAGGCTGGTCAATGTCTTGCGCTTCTGGCGCAACATCCGTTGCCACTTCGCCACAAACGCCGGGCTGCGGGCCTGCATTTGCAGCGGGCCAAAGTACAGTTGCTCTTCGGTGTAGGTCACCGCTCCAACACGTTCAGCAACGATGATTTCGTAGTAGAAGCGGTTTTCCAGTAGCAACTCCTCGTGCAGGATCTGGTAGCCGTTGCCCATCAACCATTGGCGCAGGGGTTGCTCGCCGCCGTTGGGTTGCAGGATCAGGCGCTCCCGCCCATTGAGGTGCGCCTTGCCGCTGTCGAGAATGTCGCGGATCGTCTCGCCGCCCATGCCGCACAGGCTGATGGCGGTAATGTCATCGCCCGATTGAATCGCCGCCAAGCCATCGGCCCGGCGCACGGTGATGTGCTGAGCCAGGCCGTTGTCGGCCACAGTACGGTTGGCCGCGTGAAACGGTGTAGCGGCCACTTCCCCCGCCACGGCCGCCGCAATAGCGCCGCGGTGTATCAGGGCCACCGGCAGATAGGCGTGGTCCGAGCCGATATCGGCCAGGCGGGCACCCGCCGGTATGTACGCGGCTACGCGCTCCAGGCGCTGGGACAAGGTGTGTTCGTTCAACGGTGATTCCTTAAGAGTGCCCGGAAAATCGATCCCGGCTGTTGGTCAAGTGCAGCACCATGGCCGCCCGTGCGGCGTCCGGGTCCTGGCGCTTGATAGCGTTGTAGATGGCCTCGTGTTCCAGGTTCGCCAACTGCCCCAGTTGGGCAAAGTCCGCGCCGCCGCGCTCGACGGCATTCACCTGGGTGCGCGGAATCATCGCCGTGCCCAGGTGCTGCATGATGTCGGTGAAAAACGTATTGCCGGTGGCTTCGGCGATCAGTTGGTGAAAGCGCTTGTCCTCCTCCACACAGCTGTCGTTGTTGGCCAGGGAGGCTTGGTAGTCGTCCAGTGCCTGGCGCATGTGGGCCAATTGCGCGTCACTTCTGCGCAGTGCGGCCAGGGCCACCGCTTGCACTTCCAGGCCCAGGCGTAATTCGAGCATGTTGCGCACGCTGGCGACCGTGTCCACATGCAAGCGCAGCCCCGGCTGCGTGTGCTGCTCCAGCACAAAGGTGCCGATGCCGTGACGCGTCTCCACCAGCCCCGACGCCTGCAATTTGGACAAGGCTTCACGCACCACGGTGCGGCTCACCCCATGCTCAAGCACGATGGTGGATTCGGACGGCAGTTTTTCACCCGGCTTGAGTTGCCCCAACTGGATGCGCTGGGTCAGTGCCTCGACCACACCCTGGGCCAGGTTGGCGGAACGTTTGCGCACAGGCGGTGTGCTTTTAATCGGCATCGAGACGGGTCCACGGGGTTGGGCTGGGGGGAGCTTATCACCCTGAACGCACGGGGCGACGGGTGGCGGCGAAAAACACTCAACTTGTATGACAACACACTCATCCCACCTCACCCGACCCTGTCTTCGCTTTGAGAGAAGCGCACACCCCGAGCCATCACCAGCGGGGCAAAACCCAATAAAATCTGGCAAATAACCAAAATAGCCAATCTCAATACCGGCTTATAAGCACAAAAACAGCCCTCACAGGATTGCGGCCTTTAAAAAACAACTTGTATGATATCTGTCAACAAAACACCAAACCCGCATAAAAATAATCAGGGGGAGTTTTCATTCGTGAAGCATTCAAGCCCAGCATCTGCCGTACCCGAAAGTGATTCAGCGCTCGCCCGCGCCGTGAGCAAAGTGAAGCGCCATGTGCTGCCACTGTTCGTGGTCATGTTCATCCTCAACTACATCGACCGGGTCAATATCGGCTTCGTGCGCACGCACATGGAGCATGACCTGGGGATCGGCGCAGCGGCTTACGGCTTCGGTGCCGGGCTGTTCTTCATTGGCTATGCGCTGTTCGAAGTGCCGTCCAACCTGCTGCTGCAAAAAGTCGGCGCGCGTATCTGGCTGACCCGCATCATGTTCACCTGGGGCATCGTCGCCACGCTGATGGCGTTTATCCAGAACGAAACCCACTTCTACATCCTGCGTTTCCTGCTGGGTGTGGCGGAAGCAGGATTCTTCCCGGGCGTGATCTATTACTTCACGCGCTGGTTGCCCGGCGTGGAACGCGGCAAGGCCATCGCGATCTTCCTCAGTGGCTCGGCGGTGGCGTCGTTGATCTCCGGGCCGTTGTCGGGTGCGTTGTTGCAGATCGAAGGTTTTGGTTTGCATGGCTGGCAATGGATGTTCGGCATCGAGGGCCTGGCCTCGGTGGCGCTGGGCTTCTTCGTGTGGTTCTGGCTGGACTCCAAACCCCATGATGCCAAGTGGATGAGCCGCGAAGAACAAGACGCCCTGGTTGACGCCATCGACCAAGAACAGCGCGAACGTGAAGCCCTGACCACGGTGAAACCCACCCTCGGCAAGCTGCTCAAGGACCGCCAGATCCTGCTGTTCTGCGCCCTGTACTTCTGCATTCAATTGACGATCTACGCCGCCACCTTCTGGCTGCCCAGCATCATCAAGAAGATGGGTGACCTGAGCGACGTGCAGGTCGGTTTCTTCAACTCGATCCCCTGGCTGATCTCGATCATCGCCATGTACGCCTTCGCGTCGCTGTCGGGCAAGTTCAAGTTCCAGCAGGCCTGGGTCGCGGCGGCCCTGCTGATCGCGGCGGCCGGCATGTTCATGTCCACCACCGGCGGGCCGATCTTCGCTTTCGTGGCGATCTGTTTTGCGGCCATCGGGTTCAAGTCTGCGTCGTCGCTGTTCTGGCCGATCCCCCAGGGCTACCTGGATGTGCGCATCGCCGCCGCGGTGATCGCGCTGATCAACTCCATTGGCAACCTGGGCGGTTTTGTGGCGCCGACTACCTTCGGCTTTCTCGAACAAACCACCGGCTCGATCCAGGGCGGGCTGTATGGCCTGGCCTGCACCTCGGTGCTCGCGGCCATCCTGGTGTTCTTTGCCAAGACCTCACCCTCTGCCGTACCGGCCGTGCCCAGCGGCGCCGCCATCAGCAAACCTCTTTGAACTCAGCCAGGAACGCGCCATGAATACCCCTGTCGTTACTCATTTCCAAGTCATCCCCGTCGCCGGCCACGACAGCATGTTGCTGAACCTCAGCGGCGCCCACGGCCCCTACTTCACGCGCAATATCGTCATTCTCAAGGACAGCAGCGGCAACACCGGCGTGGGCGAAGTACCCGGCGGCGAGCGCATTCGCCAAACCCTGGAAGACGCCCGCAGCCTGGTGATCGGCCAGCCGATTGGCCAGTACCAGCGCGTTCTCAACCAGATGCGGAGTACCTTTGCGTCCCGAGACAGCGCGGGCCGCGGCCTGCAAACCTTTGATCTGCGCATCACCATCCACGCCGTCACCGCCATGGAGGCCGCGCTGCTCGATTTGCTTGGCCAATTTCTTGAGGTGCCGGTGGCCGCCTTGCTTGGCGAAGGCCAGCAACGCGATGCGGTGAAGATGCTCGGCTACCTGTTCTATGTGGGGGATCGCAACGCCACCGACCTGGCCTACCGCAACGAGGCCGACGCCGATGATGAGTGGTTCCGCCTGCGTCATGAAACAGCCCTGACCGCCGACGCGGTAGTGCGCCTGGCCGAAGCGGCCAAGGCCAAATATGGTTTCAACGACTTTAAGCTCAAGGGTGGCGTATTGAGCGGCGACGCGGAAATCGAAGCGGTCACCGCGCTGGCCGAACGCTTTCCCGATGCGCGCATCACCCTTGACCCCAACGGCGCATGGTCGTTGAAAGAAGCCATCCGCCTGTGCCGCGACCAGCATCATGTGCTGGCCTACGCCGAAGACCCTTGCGGCGCAGAAAACGGCTACTCTGGCCGCGAAGTCATGGCCGAATTCCGCCGCGCCACGGGCCTGAAAACCGCCACCAACATGATCGCTACCGACTGGCGTGAAATGGGCCATGCCATCCAGTTGCAATCAGTGGACATCCCCCTCGCCGACCCGCACTTCTGGACCATGCAGGGCTCGGTGCGCGTCGCGCAGATGTGCAACGAGTGGGGCCTGACCTGGGGCTCGCACTCCAACAACCACTTCGACATTTCCCTGGCGATGTTTACCCAGGTGGCGGCGGCCGCACCGGGCGAGATCACCGCCATCGATACCCACTGGATCTGGCAGGACGGCCAGCGCCTGACGCGGGAACCGTTGAAGATTGAAGGGGGCTATGTGAAGGTGCCGGCCAAGCCTGGCCTGGGCGTGGACATTGATATGGACGCCGTGGCCCAGGCCCATGAGCTGTACAAAGGCATGGGCCTTGGAGCGCGGGATGACAGTGTGGCGATGCAGTTTCTGATCCCGGGTTGGGGCTTTGATAACAAGCGGCCTTGTCTGGTGCGGTAAATCGGCTTTAGGAATGCTCAGCGCAATTTGAGCGTGACGCAAAAAATCCGATGCCCAAACAGGCATCGGATTTTAGTCAGATCAGAAGCGTAGCTGTTGGACCTCTGGCACGTCTGCCAGAGGCCCCTTTGCACTACTGCCGATTGGCGATCTCCAGTCCCGCCTCATCCTGCTCCAGGCCAGCGAGATCAGTGCCATTGATCATCGGCCCATAACGGCGGCTGAATTCCCAGTTGTAGGGCACGTGGTCTTTGCTGATCCCGTTGTCCCAATTCACCGACCAGGTCATCAGGCCCTTGATCGACAATCCTTTGTCGTGCAAACGCTTGAATGTATTGGTCACGGCTGTCGGGTTGACTACATAACCGGTGGCAGCCGCATCGACGTTCGCGGGCAGGCCAATGACGAACTTGTCGGCCGGGATCTTGGTAAACCCGCGCGTTCCGCTCACCAGACTTTCGGTCAGGTAAAACAGAAAGTCCTCTTTCATTGCGTCGTTGTTCTGGGCAATCCAGGCGCCGTTGCCATTGTTGACCTCCTGCACCCAGATGCCGTCGCCCCCCTGGTTGTAATACTGCGGGGCGATGAAGTCGTAATAGCCTTCCAGCGCCTGGATGTAACCGACGTATTTGCCGGCGGTGGTGAGGTACGGAAACTCCGGTGCCATGCTGATGATGAAGTGTTTGCCTTGACCTGCGTAGTGGTCCTTGACCAGTTTCAAGGCGGCAGGCAGGACAGTCTTGTTGTCGGCGAAATCAATCGCGCTCTGTTCAAGATCGATATCCAGGCCATCAAAGCCATAGGTTTCCACCAGGCGGATAATTTCGCTGGCCAGTGGCTGTTCGTTGCCTTTATGCAGTTCGATGTGTGCATCGGCGCCGCCAAGGGAAATCAGCACCGCCCTGCCCTGGCTGTTCAGCACACCCACCTGGCGACGGAACTCGGCGTCGGAAAGCTTGTACGGGGTGAAGGTTGGGATACCGTTGCCCTTCATGAAGGCCACGGCCACCACGTTGTAATCCTTTGGCACATCCACCAGGCTCATATTGGCGAATTGGCCACGCTGGTAGCCATCGCTCGGGCCGGCAGGCCAGTTGTGCCAGAAGCCCATGAGGATCTTTTTGCCGGCAATGCTCGGCATCAGCGAAGCGGCATCGTTAAGCGGCGATTGCAGCGAGGTAAAGTCAATCTTTGACATGTTCTAATCCTTCAGAACGTATGGGTTTAACGGTGCGGGCTTATTTGAAGTCCACATCGAAGGCTTGATAGAAGGCGTTGCCGGTGTTGGCGACGATCCACATCAACACAATCACATGCTGGCCCTTTTTGTTGGTCGGCAGTTTCACCTCATGATTGACCTTGGCCTTCAGTTCGCCTGCATGGCTGTAGTACGGCACTTGGGCATAGAAGTCTTCAGCGAACGGCTGGGTTTCCAGTTGTGCGCGGGTGATGCGCTGTTTCGGGTCCCAACCATCCTTGGTGATCAGCCAGCGATAGCCACGGGTGGTGTGCGGCGCGGTGTATGCCCAGGTGACCTTGAAGGTCTGGCCCGGCTCGACATTGAGCAACGGCCAAGTGAAAGCACGGCCGAGTTTCTTGGCCATTTCCTCGTGGGTGAAGTTGATGCAGTCACGGGCATCGGTCTTGCCACCGCTGAGAATAAAGCCGTCGGCTGGCGGGGTGACGCTGTCACTGTCGGTTTGATAAGGCGCCGGGAACGGACCGGCCGTCAGTGCCGGGAAGTTCTTGCCGCCTTCCATTTCGTTGACCTGCCAGGTCTCCAGCAGGCCAAGATCCACGGCGACTGCGCCACGGCTGGAAGGGGATGTGACACGACCATGGCGAAGAGGTGTCTGGGTTTGTGGTTTGTTCATGTTGTGACTCCATTCACTTGATTAAGAACTCTCCTTTCTTGAAGGAGAGGACCTCAACTTAACGGAGTTGCTTTTTTTTGCCACAGGCCCATTTTTCACTCATTTTCGTTTCGTGAGCGCGCCGCCCTGAAAATACTGGATATATAACCAGTGCAGTGAAGGAAACCTTACGCTGCCAGAGGTCGATTTCCTACAAGACCAGGCGCACATCAACTCGCCTTCTCTCGTAAATGGCTTATCCCGTTCGTAACGGATGGGCGCTCTGTCGACAAAAAGGGAGGTATCTATTTTCAATCAAATAAACCGTCCTGTTTTTGGTTCATCACGCTTTGCCAATGACGACCGTTTTTTTAAGTGTGGGCGCGGCAATCGGTTGCACCGTCAGTTCCACCCCTAATGCCAACATCAGCTTCTGGACCGTCTCATATCGCGTCTTTGAGCCGCCTTTCAGGGTTTTATACAGGCTCTCCCGATTCACCCCCGCCGCTTCGGCAACCTTGTTCACTCCCTGGGCCTTGGCAACCTCGGCCAGCGCCTTCATAAGGACTTGCGGGTCATGGCACGCCATGCTTTGCGCAAGATAGGCACTGATGGTTTCCGGGCTATCAAGGAAACGTGAAGCTCCATAGGCGCTGGTGCCGGATGTATCCAGCTCGAGGATCGGCATGTCCTCTGGTTTGAATGTCGACTTACTCATGTCATTGACCTCTCAGGGCATCGAGAATCTCTTTTGCCCGCTTGATTCCTCGTTTCTGGTCGGTTTTATCGCTCCCCCACAGCATCAGGTAAGCGGTGATGCCCGTGCGCACAAAGTAAATCCTGTAGCCAGGCCCGACAAACACACGCATTTCACTCATGCCATCGCCTACAGGCTGGCAATCGCCAAAATTGTTTTCTTCGGCTCGATCCAGGCGGATCAGCACAGCCGTTTTTCCCCACACATCCCTCATACCGTCGAGCCATGTATCGAACTCGGGCGTCCTGCCAATCGTATTGATCACAGAGTCACATGTAGCCTACTGGCTACTCCTTGTAGATGCCAGTGAATTTTTAATGTTGGTGTGCACCGCAAGAAAAAATCCTAGTCCAGCCTCCGCGCAGGCAGCCGGGCAATACTATTAGCGCTTGTGTCCTCGGGCACCGAGTCGCCTTGGAGTAGCGCCATCAACCCTCCCACATCTTCCACCCACTTGAAAGATCGCTGAGTGGTTGTGACCACATTCATGACTGCTCGGCGATTTTATCTAGGGTAATTAAATCAGCCCCCCTCATCCGATATTGCAGAGCGTCTGACTGTCAGCTATCGTCCATAAAGGCACAACGCCATCTAACAAAAGGACTCGAAAATGAGCACAGTACAACGACTGGCTATGCTCGTTTTGATGGCGACACTTAGTACCGCCTGTATGCCACAAGGGCCCTATCGAGTAACGCCTGATCCTGCGCCTGGCCCAGACGGCCGGATTACCCCACACAAAACACTCGACGCGCAAAAAACCATGCAATGTGCGGACTCAGACGAGAAAAACCAAAACTGTATTTACTTTGTTGAATTTGACGAGTTTGGTAATTCATTTAGTCGGCGCCAGTTGGACTCAGGCGTGAATACAGCTCGAGACGTCGCGCGATCTGGGGGCAACATTATTGTTTATATCCACGGGTGGCATCACTCCTCCAGAGTCGACGACAGTGACATTGATAATTTTCAAAACCTGGTAACCAGATTCGGTAATACAAAAAACACACCGAATAAAACAATGGGCATTTATGTCGCTTGGCGCGGCGACTCTATCGACAAGCAAACTCCGCTCGTCGGCTGGAGCAGCTATTTACTTACATTCTGGGATAGAAAAGCTACAGCGCATAACGTTGGAAACGGCGGCGGGGTTTCGGAGCTTCTACGCAAGCTATCTAATATCCGCGAAATGAACCCCGACTCCCGTTTAATCGTGATTGGGCACAGCTTTGGCGGAGCAATTCTTTATTCCTCCATCTCACAGACGCTTGGGGACCAAATCCGCCGCGACGCCTATGGGAGCGAAAGCTCGAAAGCGACATCGGTTGCCGACTTAACGCTTCTAGTTAATCCTGCCTTCGAAGCTATGCGCATGAAACCGCTCTTTGACTTGGCAAGATCCTATGAATACTACAGTCCTCTCAGACCGAGTTTGGTGGTCGTCACGACCACTGCTGATTGGGCTACGAAGGATGCCTTCTCATGGGGCAGAAATTTAGGAACCTTATTTCAAGCATACCCGGACAAATATTACCGGGCTTTGAATACTACGGCGATAGGGCATTATGAGCCCTACATCACTCATCAGTTAGTGGCAGCAACTTGCACAAGCTCTACGCTCGACCCACTTCCACTGGAGGCCATCAATAAATCCCCAAAAGACTTATGCATTCCAGGTACTGGAGCCGACGGAGTGTCACCTTTATTACTTACTCGTTGCGAGAAAGCTTATGACTGCGAACGTGTAATAGGGGATAAATATTTGGCACGAGGTTCTATTGACGAAGGCTTCATCCCCTATCGATTTCCGATTTCAAACATTCGAACTGACGCATCGGTGATGACGGGACATGACGATATCTGGAATGACACGATGTCGAATTTCATTTATCAGTTAATGCTAGTGATCGTTGAACGCCCAATGGCAATGCCGGTGCCGATAGAGTAATTTCACCTTATCTGAACCTCTTGGAGTTCCAGATGAGCGAACGATTCTATCCGCCACACCCACTTCGAAGGACTTCCTATGAAGCCCCCTGAGATCAGCACATTCATTCCCCAATGGCCCTCACTCGGCATCGGCACTCGCGCCGCCTGGTTGATAGCCCAGGACTGCGAAAACCAAGTCCTGGGATTGCTTTCACGCCTCGGCGCAGGCTACCGCCGCCACGGAAACTGCGCCATCCACGAAACGGCCACTGTCGAAGAAGGCGCTGTGCTGAAGGGGCCGATCATCATCGGTGAAGGCTCATTCGTAGCCGCAGGCGCCTACCTGCGTGGCGGCGTTTATCTGGGCAAAAATTGCATCGTGGGCCCAAGCTGCGAGTTGAAAAGCAGCTTCATGCTTGCCGCGAGCAAGCTGGCGCACTTCAATTTTGTCGGCGACTCGTTGATAGGCGAAGGCGTAAATATTGAAGCCGGGGCGATCATTGCCAATTACCGTAACGAACTGGATGGGGCGGCTATCAAGATCCGCTACGCAGACGATGTGATCGAGACAGGGGTGAACAAATTTGGTGCCTTGGTAGGCAACGGCTGCAAAATCGGCGCGAATGCCGTCATTGCTCCAGGCGCAATATTAGAGCCAAACAGTCGTGTTCCGCGTTTGGGGTTGATTGACCAGTTCGCCTACGAGTAGCGATAGCCTGTAGACATGTCCTACAGCGCGCTGCACCACCTTGCTCCGTTGCCTACAGTTGCGTCAGAATCCGCCGGCTTGTGCGCTTGGATGGGCGTCTCTAAGGTGGCTCGGTCGCTGACAATTCAGTGATCGGGTTTAGTATCCCGAGTGACAACATAAAGTGCATGAGCCTCATCGATCAGATGTTCTTGTCTGTGCTTGATGGTGGCTGTGCGCAGGGCGCCCTCGGGCGCGCCGGCTTTGTGTGTTTCCCCGGTCTACTAACCTGCGTACAGCTGCCACCCTTTCGTTTAGTAGCGAAGATCGACTTCGCGACGACTCGACAGCGCCTTGCGCCGGTCAGGCCCTCGGAGCCTGGCGGGCGCTCTTTCTCTTGGTAGACGCTGGAGCCGCCCCATCCTCGCGCAGACGATCAATCAGCATCTGCGCATTCTCGGCACATGCCATGCCCTCGGGCCTACCTTCGATGCCCTTGATGACGTTCAACAACTGAGCCTTGTTGTGAGCCAGGCGTTGTTGCAGGACCTCGATTTCCTCGACCTTGTGCTTGAGCCCGCTGAGCAGCTCGTCATGCTGCCAACCACCGGCACTTCTGGGCATTAACTGCCGGATTTCCTCCAGAGAAAAACCTGCCGCCTGAGCGCCTGTGATGATCTCCAACACCGCCTCGGTGCCGGGCGCATAGTCCCGATAGCCGTTGGATTTACGCACAACCGATTGGATCAGGCCGCTCGCCTCGTAAAAGCGGATGCGTGAGGCCGCCAACCCGCTGATTTTTGCCAGCTCGCCTATTCTCATGTCCCATCCATAAAAACCATTGACCTTGAAGTTGACTTTAAACCTAAAGTCATTGGGCGGCCAAGGCGCCCGTTACCCTCTACCTGAACCGACCGATTCAGGTCATGCTGCGCCCTCTCTTTCAAGGACGAAAAAGCATGAAAGCCCCCCTCGCCGCTCTGCTGCTGATGTGCCTGAACGCTCCCGCATTCGCCGCCGACAACCCCGTCGGCTTCCAAACCACCACCTTGCCGGACACCCACAACAACCGCCCGCTGGAAATGGCCGTGTGGTACCCCGCCACTACCACCGCGCAACCCAAGCTGATCGCCGACAACCTGGTATTCATTGGTGTGCTTGCGGTACCTGATGCCGCACCGACGCCCGGCAGGCATCCTTTAGTGGTGCTCTCCCACGGCTACGGTGGTAACTGGGGCAAGCAGGCGTGGCTGGCCAGTGCGCTGGCCCGGCAGGGTTATATCGTGGCGGCGGTCAACCACCCGGGCACTACCAGCCAGGATCGCAGCGCCGAGGCCGCTGCGCAGTTGTGGCAACGGCCCAGGGATTTGAGCCGGGCCATCGATGCGCTGTTGGCGCAGCCCGAGCCATTCGGTGCGGTGGATAGCGGCCGGATCGCGGTGGTGGGTCATTCCCTCGGGGGTTGGACGGTGATGGAGACGGCCGGTGCACGTTTCGACCCGGCGCTGTTTGCCCGGGACTGCAGCGCCCATCCGACGCTGATCGCGTGTACCGCCTACCGTGAGATGAACCCTGAGGGCACTCCGAACGGGAAGGCGCAATTGGCCGCGGACTTGAGCGACAAGCGCGTCAGCGCCGTGGTGTCTTTGGACCTGGGCCTGTCGCGCGGGTTTACCGATGCAAGCCTGGCGGCGCTGCCGGTGCGGGCGTTGGTGATAGCGGCGGGTGTACCGTCAGCGGATTTGCCAGCGCAGATGGAATCGGCCGACATGGCCAAGCGGCTGCCAAAAGCCTCGACGCAGTACGTGGAGATCCAGGACGCCAACCACTTCAGTTTTATGTCCCAGTGCAAACCGGGCGCGGCAGCGGTGCTTGACGCTGATGTGCCCGGCGACAGCATCATTTGCCAGGACGGTGAAGGCGCGCGGCCACGGCCCGTGATCCAGCAGCAGATAACCACGCTGATCACCCAGTTCCTGGCGCGCTGAGCCCGTGGCGAGGGAGCTTGCTCCCGCTGGAGTGCGCAGCGCTCCCAGCTTTTTTGGGGCCGCTACGCAGCCCAGCGGGAGCAAGCTCCCTCGCCACAGTTACCGGCTCTGCCTTAACTGACTGGTATTAACCCAGCGCCCGGTCACATTTGTTGAAACTGGTATCATCCGCGCCTTTCCCCTTCAGGCAACGAAACATGAACCGCCAGAAAAAACTCCAGCAGCTCTTCAAGGCCAAAGCCAAAAAGGCCAGTGCCAAGCTGGCGCCAAAAAGCAAAGACAGATACATCAGCAAGGCCGATCGTTTGAAGTTGGAAACCGAAGTTGGCCAAGACCCGGTTACGTCCCCCGAGACGCCTGCTGAGTAAGGCGCATGGCTGAAGGGGTTGCCGCTTCATATTTACCCCAGATCCGCCGCAGATGACGCGCCGAACCAAAGCCTGCGCGTTCGGCGACGGTTTCAATGTCCAAGGCCGACTCGGCCAGCAGTTCGCGGGCTACGGCCAGGCGCAGGCGGTGCAAGTAATCCAAGGGGCTGATCTGTACGTGCTCCTGGAACAGGCGCGCCAGGTGCCGGCTGCTGGTGCAGGCCAGGCTTGCCATGCGGGTGAGTGTCCAGGCTTCACAGGGCGCGGCGGTGATGGCGTCTTGCACGCGATGGACCGCCGGGTGCAGGTGATTGCGCCCGCTCACCCAAGGCGACAACTGCGGGTCGCTGCCGCTGCGGCGCAGGTACACCACCATGTCTCGCGCCACCGCGCATGCCAGCCGTGGCCCGGCCAGTTCGGCAACCAGGTGCAGCATCAGGTCGATACCCGCTGTGACACCGGCGCTGCAACTGACCGCGCCATCGGTGACGTACAGGCGGTTTTCCAGAACCCGGGCCTTGGGGGCGAGGGCCTGCAGGGTGGCGCACAGCGAATGGTGCGTGGTGCATTGGCGCCCATCGAGCAGCCCGGCCCTGGCGGCACTCAACGCGCCAGCGCACACGCACACCAGACGCTCGGCCGAGGGCGCGAAGACGTTTTGCAGCCACTGGGTGAGCTGATGGCTGGCCGATTCGAAAGCCTTTTGGTGGGCTTTCGACACGTTCATCGTGGAGCCCACCAACACCACCAGCGTACCGGGGACCAGGGTCGGCGGCAGCGGCGCCAGCCCCGTCAGCGGCAAGCCGATGGAGGTGTGCAGCGTTGCCACTGGGCTGACGTATTGCAAGTCGAAATCCACCGCCGCCGGGTCATCGACCTGCGCGGCCAGGCGCAGCACTTCCGCAGGCCCGGCCAGGTCGAGCATCAGCACGTTTGGTAACAGCACGAACAGCACCGGCACGCTCACCGCGTCACTCCGCGAGTACCTGGGCGACCGTCACGATGCGGGCGAAGCGGTCATCGAGGACCAACTCCGTGCGTTCGCGAATCTCGGCCGGCGTATAGACCCGGCCGCTACGCGCGTGGGTCATCGGGAAGGTCAACGTCGCCTCACTGACAAAATCCACCTTGAAGCCGCTGTCCGCAGCCTGCCGCGTGGTGGTCTCGCAGCATTGCTCGGTGCGGATGCCGCTGATGATCAGCGTGGTGACGCCCATTTCCACCAACCGAGCGGCCAGTGGCGTACCGGCCAAAGCACTGTGGTAGCGCTTATGGATCACCAGTTGCGGATTGATCGACAGCTCGCTCAATGCCCTGACGTTGCCCGATTGCATGGAGAAATGCCCCTGGTCTTCAACATGGAAGACTTGTACCACCGGGATGCCGCGCTGAACACAACCATCGATGAGGGCCTGCTGTTTTTCCAGATAGTCGGGCAGGTCATTTTCGGACCAGTAGGTTGAATGGCGGAAGGAATGTTGGGCGTCGATCACGATCAGGGCTTTATGGGTCATGGACAGTCCTTGTGGCTTGCATCAGTGGGTAAACGATGCACGCCATGGTAAGGACCACCCACAGTGCGCGACAGGCGCAAGGCAGACTACTTCAGGACGGATTCGGACATGTCACCTGGCACGCCATGGCACAACGGCTGCCGGGTTCGAAGCCATGGGCGTACTCATCCGCCAGGATCGTTTCCAGACGCGAATCAAGGTAAGGGGCAAAGCCAAGGCGCCGGTAGAACGGAGCATTCCAGGGTACATGCACGAAGGTGGTCAGCGTCACCGCACGCAGGTGTTGGGCGCGGGCATGCTCTATCGCCGTTTCCACCAATCTGCGCCCCCAGCCCTGGCCTTGGAGCGGCTGAGCCACCGACACTTCATGGATATGCAGGTCGTCGCCAAAGCGTTCTGCGCTGAGGAAGCCTTGAGGGCGATCGTGGTCATCAACCACCACCCAACAGGTCGATAACGCGATCCACTGCCGATGGCACTCGACGCCGATCGGCGCGGCATCCGCCAGCCAAGCCAGCCCTTCGATTGCGCGAAACGCCTGGGCCGCGCACTGCTCGATGGCGGGCAAAAAACCGGCATCTTGCATGCGCCCCAGGCGAATGTGGGTGGACTGCTCAGCAGCCACTCAAGGCCACCTGGGGCCGTTCGCCCGCAAAGAAGAAGGGCCGCAGGCGCACGCCCACGCTGTTGCCGATAAAGGCCGCCACCAGCCACACCCAACCATGCAGGCTGCCCGAGGCGATGCCACTGAAGTACGCGCCGATGTTGCAGCCATAGGCCAGGCGCGAACCATAGCCAAGCATCAGGCCGCCGATCACAGCCGCGATCAACGAGCGCGCTGGAATATTCAGGCTGGGCGCGAAACGCCCGGCCAGGCCAGCGGCCAGCAGCGCGCCGAGGACAATGCCGATGTCCATGACGCTGGTGATGTCTTCCCACACCGGTGCAGCCAGGGCCTTGGCATTGCCCGGCATCTGCCAGAATGCCCAGCTGGCAACGTCCACGCCCAGCCCGCTCGCCACCTTGGCGCCCCACAGCGCGAACGCCGAGGTAATGCCCCACGGCCGCCCAGCCAAGGCCAGGGTGGCGTAGTTGAGCAGCGCCAGGCCAATCGCGCCCCAGACTAACGGCCATGGCCCACGCAGAAAGCGGCGTAGCCCTTGGTGCTCGCTTTGCACGCCTGGTTCAAGCTGGCCGTGACGGCGCTTTTCCAGGCGCACCGTGACTACCGCAATCAACGCAAACAGCGCCAGGCTCAGGACCAGCGCCGGCAGCACACCGAAACTTTTGACAATGGAAACCGCCGGGAACGATGGCAGTGCAAACCACCAGTCGACGTGATGGGTGGCGATCAACGAGCCACAGATAAAGAACAGCAGCGTCACCAACATCCGCGCATTACCGCCGCCGACGGTGAACAAGGTGCCCGACGCACAGCCGCCGCCCAGTTGCATGCCGATCCCGAAGATAAACGCCCCGAACACCACCGACACACCCGCCGGCGCCACCAGCCCCACGACCGGCTGGCCGAACAAAGTGCCCGCGCCCAGCGCCGGGAAAAACAGCAGCACCGCCACCGCCAGCATCACCATCTGCGCACGCAGGCCAGCGCCACGCCGATCATTGATAAACACGCGCCAGGCCGAGGTGAAACCGAAGGCTGCGTGATAGAGCGTCAGGCCCAGCGCGGCGCCGACCACCAGCAGCAACACCTGGCGTGCGCCAACCATGTTCTGCAGGAACAGCGCGCCCGCCACCAGGATGATAAAGGCAATCAGTGGCGCGACGGGCTTGCGCACGGGCGTCAGGGAAAGAGACGTGCTCATGGGGTTCTCGATTGGTTGGAAGGAGGCAAGTATAGCCTCAGAAGGAATTTGACCAGGTGGGGCATTACCGAAAGGATCATCGTTTGAACCACCGCTTTCGCAGCCTCGCTAAAGCTCGACAGCTCCCACAGGGGATCGGCGGTCTATGTGGAATATCGGTTTGCAGGGCCATCGCCACAAGCACAACTCTCGACAGCAACACCGCCCAAATGTGGGAGCTGTCGAGCCCCAGCGAGGCTGCGATGGCGGCGGCACAGGCAACCTCTTCATCGCCTGAACTACCGCTTTCGCAGCCTCGCTAAAGCTCGACAGCTCCCACAGGGGATCGGCTGTGTATGTGGAATCACGCTTTGCAGGACCATCGCGCCAAACACAACTCTCGACAATAACACCGCCCAAATGTGGGAGCTGTCGAGCCCCAGCGAGGCTGCGATGGCGGCGGCACAGGCAACCTTTTCATCGCCTGAACTACCGCTTTCGCAGCCTCGCTGAAGCTCGACAGCTCCCACAGGGGATGGAGGACTGACTAACCCAGGCTGATCGACTTCCACGCTGCTTCAGCCAGCAGTTCGCGGTATTCAAATGGGCTCTTTTTGACCTTCGCCGACAACCACGCACGCGAGTAACTTTCCGCCGCGCCAATGATCAGCGAAGGGATCAGCTCGGCAGGCAAGTGACTGAAATGCTCCTTGCGCCCTTCCCCGCTCATCCACTCCTTCAACTGTTGGTTGCGCTGTTTATTGCGTGCAAGCAGCTCGTCCTTGAACGGGCCGCTGGAGACGGCAAAACGGCTTTGGAACACGAACCGCGCCCAGTCCGGCTGTGCGGTCACCCATTCAACGTAGCTGTACACCAGCCCGACGACACCTGCGTGGGCGGTGTCCGCTGCTTGCAAATAGTGGTCACGCAGGCTGGCCTGGTCCTCCAGCGCCGCAAAGAACAGCGCAGCGACCAACCCTTCTTTATTGCCGAAGTGGTGATAGATAGCGCCCACGCTGGTGTCGCAGCGCGCGCGAATGGTTTCGATAGAGGTCGCCTCGATGCCCACCTCGTTAAAACACGCCAGTGCTTCGCGCAGGATGATGCGCTTGAGGTCGCTGCGCCTGCCGGGGAAGGTGCGCTCGATGAGATCGATGGAGTGCATGGAGGAACGCCAAATCAAAACAGTTTATAGGCTGAACGACCGGCAGAGAAAGCTCAGGTTGACAGTCGTGGAATCAACAGAATATTGTTCCGTTACAGAATATTATTCTGCAAATGACCCTTGAGAATATTCCGATGAGCCAAGCCCTGAGCATGTTCAATAGCGTAGGCCCCGCCGCATTCAGCAACCTGGCGTGCCAAATGGCACCCTACTTCAGCACCATCACTCCCGAGATCGCGGAGCTCAAACCCAACCATGCGGTGGTCACCGTGCCGTTTCGCAAGGAAATCACCAATCACCTGGCCTCGGTGCATGCCATCGCACTGTGCAACGCCGCCGAACTGGCCGGCGGCATGATGACCGACGCGTCGATCCCCGCAGGCGCACGCTGGATTCCCAAAGGCATGACTGTGGAATATCTGGCCAAGGCGAAAACCGATATCCGCGCTGTTGCCGATGGCAGCGCTATCGATTGGCAAACCACCGGAGACAAGATCGTGCCGGTGGAGATCTTCGATGCGGGCGGCGTCAAGGTCTTCACCGCCCACATCACCATGAATGTGAAGCTCGCTTAGGCACAATCGTTCAACAGACTCCAGGTGCGCCGTCTGCCGGCGGCGTGTCCCGCCCGCTCGTAAAATCAAGAATGACCGTAAACCGCTGCTGCTCACGGATCACCTCAATCTGCCAGCCCAGCTTTGCGCACAACTGCCGCATCAACTGCAACCCAAGCCCATACCCAAAATCATCGGACTCCTGCCGCGGCTTGACCTCACTGATGTAATTGGCAATCACCAGCCGGGGGTATTTGAAACTGATATCCACCGTGCCCTCTTCCGCGTATTGCAGCGCATTGCGCAGGAAGTTGCCGATCACGATACGACACGCCGTAGGGGGCAGCCGGCAAGGTTCGTTGTGGATGTCGATGCTTAGCTCAATATCCCGGTGACCGATCAGGTAGCGGTGCCTTTCAATCAGTTCGCCAACTACTTCGCTCAGATTAACGTCTTCCTCGGGCAACGACTCTGGACGTTCGCGGCTCATCCACAGCAATGTCTCGGCGATGAGCTGCATATTGAGCACGGAGCGTTCTACGCGCTGCAACGAGGGTGGTAGCACACCACCCGATTGCAGAGCCAACAATTCGATATTGGCCTTGAGCACCGCCAGCGGCGTGCGCAGTTCATGGCTGGTGTAGCGCAACAAGCGGCCTTCACGCTGGCTGGCGGCCTGCACTTGCACAACACTTTTGGCCAGGGCATCGGCCAACATATTGAACTCCTTGAAGTTGAAACCCGGCCGCTCGCTGGCCAGGGCGTCAGGATTGTTCAGGGTGCTGGACCATTGGATCAGACGTCCCAGCGGACGCACCAACCACCACACCAACAGCGCGATGATAATCAGCGCCGGCACGAATACGGCCAGGCTGATGAGCTGGACGCTTTCCAGTACCTGGTCAAAGTAGGCGTCGGACAATGGCGTCTCCACCTCACCCCCTACCTCCTTATCGTGGTCGATGTCATACATGTAGAGGGTTTTGCCGTCGCCCAGAGGTTGTTCGAGAACGATATGGAACGGCGCCTCGTCGTCATCGGAATAGAGATCGCCGAAGATATTCACCGCACCAAAGGACAGGCTCGGCGGTGCATTCAGCAACTCGCGCACGTCCTGCGGCAACGCCTCCTTGCCGATGACGCTGGTGTAGTAGTAATTGTGCGGCGTCGGCGTGGTCGGGTCCTGTTTGTAGTGCCGGAGAAAATACAGGGCTTCCTCCTCCATCATCGCGCTGGCGGTGTAGAACAGGCCGCGCACGGTGAATTCAGGCAGCAGCCTGCTATAGATCACCAGCACCACCGCAATCAGACACAGGAAACTGCCGCTGATTACCCACTTCAGGCTCAGGCCGCTACGCATGGGGCTTTACCTGGATGCCGACACCCGCCAGGGTGTGGATCAATGGCCGGCCAAAAGGTTTGTCTACCGCCTTGCGCAGCCGATGCATATGCACTTTGAGCGTATTACTGTCGGGCGGCTCATCGCCCCAGATTTTGCTTTCCAACCGCTCCCTGGGAACAGGCTCGGGACTGGCGCGCATCAAGTGCTCCAGCAAGGCCCAGCAGATGGGTGACAGATGAAGCTCCTGCCCTGCCCGGCTGACTGTGCGAGTGGTCAGCTCCATGACCAGGTCGTCCACTTGCAGGCGGCTGGTCTGGCCGCTGCGCCGCAGGCTCAAGGCGCGAATCCGCGCCACCAGCTCGGCAAGCTCGAACGGCTTGACCAGATAGTCGTCGGCTCCCGCAGCAAAACTGGCGAGCTTGTCGGGCAACGCATCCAGCGAGGTCAGCATCAGGATGGGGGTCTGGATGCCTTGCTGGCGTAACCCTGCGCACAACTGCTGGCCGTTCAGTCGCGGCAGCATGATGTCCAGCAGAATGACGTCGTAATGCTGGTTGAGCGCCAGGTTGAGCCCGGCCTGGCCATTGCTGGCGTGATCGCAGACGATACCGCTGATCTCCAGGTACTCGATGACAGTGGTGGCCAGGTCCAGGTTGTCCTCGACCAGCAGCAGATGAATATGCACGGAAAAACCCTCGGGCAGATGGTGCTCAGCGGTGTGAAGGATAGCGGAAGTCAGGCTGCTTCCTGCGATGTTTACCTGGTGTTAACCCCGCGCTGCTTAGGCTAAGGCTCTTCTTATCCAGAGCTCGTCACCGTCATGAACCTGTATTCGATGATCAAAGGGGTGCTGTTAGCCGTGATTTTCCTCGCGCTGATGGTGGGCATCCTTCCACAGCAAACTCAGTTGGTACGCATGGGAGGCAGTGGCTGGTTTCTGATTGGCCAGAATGTTGAGCAGACAGGGTCGTGTCATGTCGCCCGTGCGTCGTGATGAGCTGGGCGCCAGCTATGCCAGCCAGTTGGTCGTCTGCGTGGTGCTGGTTATTGGTGTGGCGGTTTCGATGGGTCTATATATCGCGCGCTTGAATGCGCACCTCGATGAGCAACGCAACCTGACCTCGGTGTATCTGCCCGACTGCCCTGACGGCCGTGGTGGTTTTATGGTCTATCCCGATGACAGGCGCAGTGGTGACGAGTGCTACACCGCGCATGAAGATGAGTCGAGCGATGTCGATGAGCTGCAGCGGCTATCAGGCTGGAACCTTGCGCAACGGTTCGACTACCTCCTGCCTACAGTTCAATCACCGCGCACGTTTTAGATGCACGGCCTTAATGCTTACCCAGCGCAGGCGCTGGGCAGCTTTACAGCCGTTGCGCTGGAGGCAGACTTGCTGCCAGGCCAGGTCGCCAACGGCGAGCTGCGCAGCGCACCAGAACACCCTCTCAACGTTTCACGCCTGAACATGCCGCCGCGTTGATCACTGTCATTCTCCTTAGTGGCTCATGAGCTTGTCGATGGCACCGGGTTTGTCATGCACACCGAAGCGGTCAACGATTGTTGCGCTGGCTTCATTGAGACCGAGCACTTCAACCTCAGCGCCTTCACGGCGGAACTTGATCACGACCTTATCCAGCGCTGCGACGGCGGTGATGTCCCAGAAATGCGCCTGTGTGAGATCGATGGTGACCTTGTTGAGCGCTTCTTTGAAGTCAAAAACCTCAGTGAACTTGTCCGCAGAGCTAAAGAACACCTGGCCCACGACGTGGTAAGTCCGATGCGATTTCGTCTCTTCCAGACTGCTCTTGATATCCAGGTAGTGCCCAACCTTATTGGCAAAGAACAGCGAAGCCAGCAGCACACCTACCAGTACGCCGTAAGCCAGATTGTGAGTGGCCACGACGACCACGACGGTCGCTACCATGACCAGGTTGGTCGACAGCGGATGCTCTTTCAGATTACGCAAAGAATCCCAGCTAAAGGTGCCGATGGACACCATGATCATCACAGCCACGAGTGCCGCCATAGGGATTTTGGAGAGCCATTCGCCAAGAAATACCACCATCAGCAGCAGGAAAATGCCGGCACACAATGTCGAGAGACGGGTGCGGCCACCAGACTTCACGTTGATGATCGACTGGCCGATCATGGCGCAACCTGCCATGCCGCCAAGCATGCCGGCAGCGATGTTGGCCACACCCTGGCCTTTGCACTCGCGGTTTTTGTTGCTGGTGGTACCGGTCAGATCGTCGACGATGGTCGCGGTCATCATTGACTCGAGTAGACCCACTACGGCCAAAGCAGCCGAGTACGGGAAAATGATGCGCAGGGTTTCAAAGTTCAGCGGCACTTCGGGCCAAAGAAAAATCGGCAACGTATCCGGCAGTTGGCCCATGTCACCGACGGTGCGGATATCCAAACCGAGGTAAATGGCGACGGCAGTCAGCGTCAGGATGCACACCAACGGTGACGGAATCAGCTTGCCGATCTTCGGTACGTATGGGAACAGGTAGATGATCCCGAGGCCCGCTGCCGTCATGGCGTAGACGCGCCAGGTGACATTCGTAAGTTCCGGCAACTGCGCCATGAAAATCAGGATCGCCAATGCGTTTACGAAACCGGTGACTACCGACCGTGAAACGAACCGCATCAACGAGCCAAGCTTCAGGTAGCCGGCAAGGATTTGAAGTACGCCACATAGAAGGGTCGCGGCCAGCAGATACTGAAGTCCGTGCTCTTTAACCAACGTAACCATGAGCAGTGCCATGGCGCCGGTGGCCGCCGAGATCATCCCGGGGCGCCCTCCGACAAAGGCGATGACAGCACAGATACAGAAGGAGGCGTAGAGACCGACTTTGGGGTGTACACCGGCGATGATGGAAAAGGCGATGGCTTCCGGGATAAGCGCGAGTGCGACCACTACCCCCGCGAGCACGTCGCCACGGACGTTGGAAAACCACGTTTGTCTAAGTTTTTGCAGCATAGAAAATATCCAAGGCAAAGCATCGCGCACGCCAAGGGAACGGCGAGCTAATCGATACAAATTCAAATTTTGAGGATTTTTTGCTGTGTGCTTAAGGTGAAAAACCAGGCGTACAGCAGTGCGCGCCCGCGAGCGAAGCTAGCGGAAGCAAGGTGTTGCGAGGGGGCGTAGCGCTAAGGCGGCGTAGGCTGCCAGTAGATCGTTTGGAGTACAGTCATGCTGATGTTCCTGTAGCTCAAAGGGATGCAGAGCTGGCACTGTACCTCAAATCCCTTTTAAATTGCGACCGGGTGTCAAGCTCTAAGTGGATTTCATAGCGTATAGGATGCTGACGGTTTACTGCAGGCAGTAGACTCCTACCAGCCCACTCTTGATCAACATCTGTGGCGCTAAACATGCTTTCGGTAGCACCGCCAGATCGCCATATTCAATATGGTGTTCGGAAAAGTAGTGTCTACGTTTTGAATTAAGGCGACTTCAATGGTTTCGAAGATTCGTACGGCGGCGGTAGCAGATGCTGAAGCCATCCAGCGCATTTACGCCCCCATCGTTTCAACAACGGCGATCTCGTTTGAAGAGATTCCGCCAAGCGTTGAGGAAATAGCTCGGCGGATAACCACGACACTTCAGACATATCCCTACCTTGTGGCCGAAGAAGATGGGGAGATCAAGGGCTATGCCTATGCAAGCCAGCACCGCGCACGCCCGGCCTACCGATGGGCAGTTGACGTGACGGTGTACATAGCAGAGTCAGCTCGCCGTCAGGGTGTTGGCCGTGAACTCTATGAGACCTTGCTTCCGATTCTTGATAAACAGAGATTTCGCGCAGCGTACGCCGGAATTGCGCAGCCCAATGAAGGAAGTGTGGGACTGCACGAGTCGCTGGGATTCGTGCACATCGGCACATATCCAGAGGTAGGCTTCAAGCTTGGAAAATGGCACGACGTTGGCTACTGGCGGCTCAGCCTGTGCCAGGCGACTCCGCCACTGGAGCCAATTATTTTTCCTGAACTTGAAGCCGTATCACAGTAGCCCGCTCGAACTCTCGGCGTGAACTATCAGGCTGTATCTGTGAGATAGCTTTGCACTTGCTTGACTACATCCCGAGCGGTACGGGTTACTCCGATCAATGTCGCAGACGCGAGCCCCGTCCAATCGCCGTAACCCACCAGCCACAAATTGGGTGAAGCGACACTCCGGTTTCCGTCCACAGCCGCTTTGCCATCCTGGCCTGCAATGCCTAGGCTCTTTAGGTGGTCGAGCGCTGGAGAAAACCCGGTGCACCAGATGACGACATCCACCTTCGTCTCGTTTCCTGATGACCACACGACACCCGTTGAGGTGAAGTGCGTGAATGGCCGCACCGCGTTCAGCACGCCTCGCTCGCGAGCGTCCTTTACGGGCGGCACCATCACAATGTCTCCCAGCCCTCCAACGGGTTGCTGAGGCTCCACACCAACCTGTTGCGCCTTCAATCGAGCAGTAGCTCGTTCGAACAGGACACGCCCATCAACCTCATCAGGTAGAAACTTTGGAGCCTCTTGAGTCACCCAGGTTGCCTGAGCCACTTTAGATACCTCGGCGTAAATCTGGGCTCCCGAGTTGCCACCACCCACGACAAGGACGGTTTTCCCCTCAAACTCATCCGGCCCAACGTAATGAGCGGAATGAAGCTGCTGCCCTACGAACAACTCCTGTCCGGGATAGCTTGGGGTAAATGGGCGGCTCCAGGTGCCTGTTGCACTGATAACCGCTTTGGCATCCCAGTTTCTATCCCCGGAGACAACCCGTAATCCTTCTTCGATTTTTTCGACACGGGTCACCCTGGCGGATCGGATGATGGGGAAGTCATATCGACGCTCGTACAGAGTCAGATAGTCGATAACATCATCACGGTGAGGCGTTTCTTCTGATACGGCAGGCATCGGCCAGCCCGCAATCGAGCTCCATGCCGATGGAGAGAAGAGTCGCAGCGAGCCCCAGCCATGCCGCCAGGCTCCTCCTGGTGCCGACTCCGCATCGAGCAGCACGTAAGACAAGCCTGACCGCTTCAAATAATAGGCGACTGTCAGCGCGGATTGACCACCGCCAATGACCACAACATCAAGTTTCGAATTCTGACTCACCAGCATCCTCCAGGCTCAATCGCGGCACCTCACCGTCGTCGTATCAGACTCTGCGACCGTGCTCATCAATGACTATTTGGCCGTCCTCTTTGGCGAAACTCCCACGCTGCTCTTGCGGTAACAAATCGAGCACAGCTTCTGACGGACGACACAAACGCGTCCCCAAAGGCGTCACGACGATGGGGCGATTGATCAGGATAGGGTGAGCCATCATGGCATCGATGAGCTGTTCGTCCGTCAGCGAAGCTTCACCCAATCCCAGCTCTTCGTACGGAGTGCCTTTAATACGCAAAAGAGCCCGCACCCCGATACCCATGTCCCCGATGAGCCTGGTAAGTGTGGCGCGATCAGGCGGGGTCTTCAGGTACTCGATAACCGTCGGTTCTTCCCCGCTGTTACGGATCAACTCCAAGGTATTGCGAGAAGTGCCGCATTCGGGGTTGTGGTAGATCGTGATCTGGCTCATATCGCTTCCTCGTGCTGACGTTAGATGGAGCGCTGGTTGACGCGCTTGGAAAGCTCTTGGGCGGACTCTTTACGCTCGGAGTACCGATCAACCAAATAATCCTGGCGATCCCGCAACAGCAGCGTGAACTTCATCAACTCCTCCATCACGTCCACCAGTCGGTCGTAGTACGAGGACGGTTTCATACGGCCTGCTTCATCGAACTCGGTGAACGCCTTGGCCACGGAAGACTGGTTAGGGATGGTAAACATCCGCATCCACCGTCCAAGTACCCGCAGTTGGTTAACCACGTTGAAGGATTGGGAGCCGCCACAGACCTGCATCACAGCTAGGGTTTTGCCCTGCGTAGGTCGTACAGCACCTATCGCCAGCGGAACCCAGTCAATTTGGGCTTTGAATACTGCGCTCATGGAGCCGTGACGCTCAGGGGAGCACCACACCTGTCCCTCAGACCATTGCATCAGCTCGCGCAGCTCAGAGACCTTTGGATGTGTATCGGGAGCGTCATCCGGAAGCGGTAGACCCGATGGGTCAAAGATCTTGGTTTCAGCACCAAACTCATTCAGCAGGCGTGCCGCCTCTTGCGTGACTAATCGGCTAAATGAGCGCTCTCGTGTTGATCCATACAGCAGAAGAATGCGAGGTTTATGGAGCGAAGGCGTGCGAGGCGACAGTTGCTCCAGCGACGGAATGTCGATCAGGTCAGCGTGTACGTTCGGCAATGTGTCTTGCATATAAACTCCTACGGCGGCGCCTAGTTGGGTGCCGCCTCGGTTGATCTTTAAAGCGAACCGATGCGGTTCAGTTCAGCTTTCAACTGTTCAGCGCTGATGGTCGTCAGTGGCAGCGCAAGAAATGCGCTCACGCGCTCGTGAATTTTGGCGAGTGTGGTTTCAAAAGCTGTGGTGATCTCGGCTTCCGAACCGCTAGCGTCAGACGGGTCGGCCAGACCCCAATGCGCCTTCAAAGCTGGCCCAAAGAAGATTGGGCATGCCTCACCCGCGGCCCGGTCACAGACAGTGATCACGATGTCTGGAGGTGAGCCTTCAAAAGCATCCGAAGCCTTGCTGCTCAAGCCCGCCGTGGAGATACCCGCCGTCTCCAGCGTTTGCAACGCCCGTTGATTCACCCGGCCACTGGGAAAGCTTCCTGAGCTGACGGCTTCTACACCCTCGGGCGCCAAGTGGTTGAAAAGCGCCTCGGACAGAATGCTGCGGCAGCTGTTGTGTGTGCACATGAACAAGACTTTCATCAGACGATTCCTTGATTCAAAAACTGAGGCGCAGTGCCAGGGCGGACAATGTGGCGACGAGGATGGGCACGGTCAGCACGATCCCGGTCTTGAAGTAGTAACCCCAGCTGATCGTTATGTTTTTCCGGGCGAGCACGTGCAGCCACAACAGAGTTGCCAAGCTCCCAATTGGGGTGATCTTCGGGCCCAGGTCGCAGCCGATGATGTTGGCGTAAACCATCGCTTGCTGGACAACACCATCGACTTCGGCGGCATGAATGGATAAGGCGCCTACCAGAACGGTGGGCATGTTGTTCATGATCGAAGACAGCAACGCTGTTAGCAGCCCTGTACCAAGGGACGCGCCCCAAACGCCATAACCGGCGAACACGTTCAGGATCTGCGCGATGTGGTCGGTCAGGCCGGCGTTCTTCAGGCCATAAACAACCAGGTACATACCCAAAGAAAAAATCACCACCTGCCATGGCGCCTCTTTTAGCACCTTGCTTGTGTTGATGGCGTGACCACGAGCCGCGATGACATAGAGAATGAATGCACAGACCGCTGCAATGGCGCTGATTGGCACTCCCAATGGCTCAATGACAAAGAAGCCGATCAGCAGTAATGCCAGCACCCACCAACCGGCTACAAAAGTGGCCCGGTCGTGGATCGCCTCGTCCGGATTGTCCAGTTGGTTGAGGTCATAGGTCTTTGGTAGATCTTTGCGGAAAAACCACAGCAGCATGGCTAATGTCGCTGCCACGCTGACGATGTTTACCGGCACCATGATCGAAGCATATTCGTTGAAGCCGATATCGAAGTAGTCGGCAGAGACAATGTTGACCAGGTTGGAAACCACCAGCGGTAAGCTCGCCGTATCGGCGATAAAACCGGCTGCCATTACGAATGCCAACGTAGCAGCAGGCGAAAAACGCAACGCCAACAACATCGCGATCACAATGGGTGTGAGGATCAATGCTGCTCCGTCATTGGCGAACAGGGCCGACACCGCTGCGCCCAGCAGGACGATAAATGCGAACAGCTTACGGGTGCTCCCGCCTCCCCATCGGGCCACATGCAGCGCAGCCCATTTGAAAAAGCCTGCCTCATCAAGCAACAGACTAATAATAATGACCGCGATGAACGTTCCGGTAGCGTTCCAGACTATGCGCCAAACCTCTGGTATGTCGGCAAGGGTAACGACACCTGCCAGCAACGCCACGATGGCACCGAACATCGCACTCCAGCCCACCCCAAGCCCCTTGGGCTGCCAGATAACAAGGACGATGGTGGCGATAAAGATCAATACGGCAATCAGCATTTCATTAATCCGGTTGGGCGTGAATCAGCTACACACGGCTTGGTTGATCGGACGGTCGCTCATGCAGCAGAGGCGCTTAGCCTCGGTTTCCAGCCATTGCTGATTGGCGTCTACTACTTCCTTCAAAACTGCAGTCACCCACGTGGGCAAATCAGGATTCAGCCGGTAGTACACCCATTGGCCTTGGCGACGATCCAACAGCAAACCGGCAGAGCGCAGCAGCGCCAAATGACGAGAAATCTTCGGCTGACTCAGGTCGAGTGCTGCCGTTAGCTCGCAAACACACAGCTCACCTTCACTCACGACAAGCAGCGAAATTTTTGCTCGGGTGTCATCCGCCAGGCACTTGAATAAGGTGGTGGGATTCATGGGTTCTGTCACAGATCCTCCAGGTGTTTGGTCTTGACCAAAACGAAGAGCTTGATGCGCTCGTGGATGTCGTGGAGCGTGTGGCGAAATGCGCCAGGATCATCGCTGGTTACTGGGTCAGGAAAATCCCAGGCAATGACTTCACCTGCGCTGGGCATTGGTAGGCACTCGCTTGCGGATTTATCACAAAGAGTGATTACGTAATCGAATCGATCAGCTTGAAACTCGTTGATGGACTTGCTGCGCAGACCCGTTGCATCGACTCCAACCGCCTCCAATGCTTGAGTCGTGCACGGATCAACCTCAGATGGTTCAGACCCTGCGCTGAAGGCCTCGAAGCGCGGGTCGGTGTGCCGCAGCAAAGCCTCTGCAAGCAGGGAGCGGGCTGAGTTGGCAACGCACACGAAAAGAACTTTGATAGCAGGGCTCATGGTTGAACTCTATGCATATGGAGAAACAAATATACGGATATTCGAATATCCAGTAAACCATATGTGTTCGCTATCGCCGCTTTTCTTCCTGTTCGTTGGAGAGCGGCGGTGAGTCGCAAGCCCGATACTCCAGACGATGTGCGGGAACTCCTTCAGTCGAAGATTAGGGATGCGGGTCTTGGAAATGACCTGATCGGCACGCGTCTCGTTATTGGCGATCAGTTGGTAGGTCCCGCCCGGCGCCTCATGCGTTAGCGTATAGAACGAGGACAGTGACGGCTGGGTATCGAGATCGATGAGTAAGGTACGAAGACCCACTTCGGCGCAGAACGCGCCTAGATTGGCGCCAACCGTAGTTTTCCCCGGTCCGCCTTTGGTTGAAACGACTGCAGCGACTTTCATTGGCCTTACCTCTGAATCGAAGGATTAGAGAGGGCGTCATGCTAAGCGCGCTAAGCGTTTGGATTGCTGGGTCAAATCCCAAGCAAAAAAAAGCCTGTATCTCTACAGGCTTTTCTCTATCTGGCTCCACGACCTGGACTCGAACCAGGGACCCAATGATTAACAGTCATTTGCTACCTGTCCATACGCTCCAGGGGGGCTCTCAACGGCAACTGAATGCTGATAGCCCCCTACCCGCCTCCTCACCGATGACGCGTATCGACATCGACCTCAACCGACATGCCCGGGCGCAGCGAGGACTCGAAAGGCTGGTCCGGATCAACAGATATGCGCACCCCGATACGCTGCGGTACCTTGACGAAATTGCCCGTTGCATTGTCCGGCTTGAGCACCGCGAATTCCGAGCCCGTCGCTGGTGAGAGCCGCTCGACATGCCCCTTTAGCGTCGCACCTCCTAACGCATCAATCCTGAGCGTCGCGGTCTGCCCGGGCGCAATAGCCTTAGTTTGCGCCTCCTTGTAGTTCGCGACTATCCAGTGATCAGCGGGCACTACCGACATCAATTGTGTACCGTGGGTCACGAATTGGCCCAACCGCACGCCCACTTCTCCGAGCACGCCATCCTCCGGCGCCTGGATGACCGTGTGATTAAGATCAATCTGAGCCGCACGCAGTTTTGCCTGTGCCACCCGCACCTGGGCTTCCAGACCTTCACGGCCGACATCCACGGTACGCAACTCCTCCCGAGCAATCGACTCTTGCGCACCCGCCTGCTGTACCTCGGCCTGGGCTTGACTGAAATCGGCTCGTGCCTGGTCGCGCTCGCGCGTAGAAATGGCGCCATCCATGACCAACGCGTTTGCGCGCTGCATATCAGCGCGGGCACGCAATAAGCGCGCCTGCGCACCAGCCGTAGCTGCAACTTGACTCTCGATGCCCGCCATGCGAGCAGCGTGCGCCTGCTGGTTGTTGGAGAGGTCGGCCTTGGCGACGGCAAGATTAGCCGTCGCCTCATCCACCTGCGCCTGGTAGACCTCATCGTCAATACGCACAAGGACCTCGCCTCGCTTGACCTGCGCGAAATCCTGCCCGGCCACCTGGACGATATAGCCGCTGACCTGAGGGGCAATCACCGTGGTTCGCCCCCTCACATAGGCGTTATCTGTCTGTTGCAAACCTGCGTCAAAAGGCGGCAATTTCCAGATGTACAGGACGATCGTAATAACGCCAATCGCAGCCAGCACCATGATGATGCCTTGCAAACGGCCCCGGGGCGGGGGCGACCAATGAGAAGCAGTGTGTTCAACATGTGATGGAACAGTATTGGAATCAGTCATTTACGGTCTCAGGCTCACGACGAATGCGCGAGAGGAAAAAAGCCGACATCTGCAGATAAAACACATACAGCGCGGTGCCAAAAGCCAGCACTGACACGATGCGAAAGACGTCATTGAATGCCAGTACGCTAGCCTCCTGCTGCAACGCTTGTCCAAGCAGCTTGCTGCCCTGCTGCTGGAGCTGTTCCGGGTCGGTTATATGACTCGACAGTGACGACTCGCCAATCCCGAGGCGCGTTACGACAAGAGGATTGGTGAGCAGCGTACTGTCCGCCAGACTAGCGGTATGGGACTGGGTTCTGATGAACTCGTAGCTGCCCATTACAGCCGACCCCGCCAGGCCGCCGATACTCTGGCTCGCCCCGTACAAGACCACGAGCGTGACCATGTAGTGCGGCCCCTTCGCGAACAGTTTGAGGAAGCCAAAGATCAAGGCAGGCCCGATAAACAGCGTCGCACCGAACCCAATCAAACACTGGCTCAGGTACAGTTGCGGCGCACGCGTGAGGCTGGTGGATTGCGAGTCCAGATACGCTCCCGTTGCGATAAACAACGCCGCGACCATGACCTGCCAGGGGATACGTTTGGGCGACAACGTCAGGCAAGCGACGACGATCCCCGCCAGCATCGACACCAGTACGCACGCAAACAGGACACGCAACTGATCGTTATTGAGCCCGCCCATTGATAGCAAACCTACCGAGCCGAAAGTCTGCTCGGCCAGCGATAGCCGAACCAGCAGCGCAATCGCAACAAAACGCATCAAGTCGAAACTGCCCAGCCATTCCAATTGCAACAGCGGCTGACGCCGACGTCTTTCAATGAACACCGCCGTCACCAGCAGAGAGATAGCCGCCACCAACATCCAGCCGAGAAAGGGCGCATCGGTCCACCAATAGCTCCGGCCGAGGCCAAGCACACCGGCAAACAGCAGGAAGGACGAAACCAGCAATACAATCACCACGCCGTCCGAGGCAGAAAACACGCTGACCCTATCACTGCGTGGCAAAGGCACCGCCAACGTCACACCCAACACCGCCATACCGATGCCAAGATTCAACAGGTGCAGCCCCAACCAATGTTCTGAGGCGAGAAATTCCACGGGAATCATGCGCGCCACCGGCGATCCTATCTGGGTAAGCCCTACGCTGATAATCAGGGCCATCGGCTGGGCCGATGGGGCTAGGGCCTGCATCAGATAATAGGTACTCAAGGCGATCAACGTCGCGCACATCAAGCCGTTGATCGCCGTGGCAATGACCGCAGTTGTCAGAGTGGGCCACAGTAACTGCAGCACACAGGCAGCGATGTAGGTACCAACAATGCTTGCCGTAACCAAAGGGATTCCGAACTGCATCCGGGCCTTGACCAAGGTCAGGTTGGCGCTGGCATTGATCGCCAAAAAAATTGCCACCAACCATGAGACCTGAGCCGTGTACTCACCAATAGAGCCAGAGATTACGCCTAGATTGCTCGCCACCAGGCCGTTGCACAGCGTCGTGCAGGTTCCGAGGAATAAGCCTACGACAAAATATATGCCACGCTTGGCCGGCGACAGCCTGGGCATATACGGACTGCCCGCCATCGCCGGTTTCTCGTCAGCTTTGAACACGTATTCAGCGCTGGCCATGTACAGGTAACGCCTTCTTTTGCCGTCGCTGCAGACGCTTCACGGTTGGGATGTCGGAAGGCTGAAGGCCATTACATAGTCACCGGTGTCGGGAGAATGCGCTGCCCCGCCTACGGAGATGACAACGTACTGTTTGCCCGTCGTCGGCGAGACGTAGGAGATCGGCGTGGCGCTGGCGCCAACCGGTAATTCATGCTCCCAGACGAGTTTGCCAGTTTGCCCGTCGTATGCCCGGATGTAGTAGTCCTGATAACCCGCAAAGAATACGAGGCCGCCTGCCGTGGTCATCGTTCCTGCATAAGTTGGCATGCCCATGGGCATGGGCAGGTGTGATGCGATACCCAGTGGCCCCAATTGCTCTGTGGTGCCAGCCGGCACTTGCCAGGCCACCTTGTGCGTATTCAGATCGACCGCCGTGACGGTCCCATAGGGTGGCTGGTTGCACGGAACCCCGAGGGATGACATCCAGATATAGATGGCTTGACCGTAAGGTGTTTTCAACTGCGGTGACGGCCCATGTCCACTCACCTCGATCTGGTGGGATTTTGTCCAAGTATTGAATTCATCACGAGGCATCAACCAAAAGACGTTCGGCACCCGAATATCGTTCATGTAAGCCAGATGGTTAACGGGGTCGTAGGAGACGCTGCCCCAGTTGAATCCTCCGATATTGCCTGGCTGATCCAACGCCTTGGTTAGACCGATCGGCGTAAAGTCACCCTCGTAGCGCAGTTGCTTGAACATGATGCGGCACATGAGTTGGTCGAACATGGTTGCCCCCCACATCTTCTTCTCGGTGAGGTGTTCGGCACCGATAGTCGGCATCCCTACCGAATAAGGCTGTGTAGGCGAAAGCTTTTCTTCAGGTACCGCACCGGCCGTAGGCACGGGCTTTTCGACGACGTCCGCAATCGGCTCCCCGGTGGCGCGATTTAGCAGGAAAAGCTGGCCACGCTTGGTGGTTTGCAATACCCCGGGGATGGTTCCGCCTTGGCCGTCAGGCAAATCGACCAGCGCGGGTTGAGAAGGCAAGTCGTAGTCCCAGATGTCGTGATGGACGGTCTGGAATTTCCATTTCGGGCGGCCCGTCATGATATCGAGGGCGACAAGGGAAGAGTTGTATTCATCCGAGTGCGGTGGTCGCTCCATGCCGAAAAAGTCCGGCGTGGCATTTCCCAGCGGCGCATAGATAAGACCCAACTGGTCGTCATAGGCAGCGGCGGTCCACATGTTTGGCGTGCCGGGCGTGTAGGTCTGCCCAGCCGGTGGCAAGCCGGTTATGTCCGGGTTGCCCAGGTCCCACGCCCATGCCAGTGCGCCGGTGCGGGCATCAAAGGCGCGGATCACACCTGACGGCTCACCGCGACTGTAGTTATCAACTACCCAGCCACTGATAATAATGTAGTCGCGCGCCACCAGCGGCGCGGAAGTCTGAAAGTAGAACCCAGGCTTAACGTCGCCCATGCCCTGCTTCAGGTCGACGACGCCGTCGCTGCCAAAACCTGGGCATTGCTTGCCGGTCTTGGCATCTAGTTCGATCAGGCGCGCATCGATGGTGGAGTTGACGATTCGTTCCGCACAGACGCCATCAGCCGGCGCCTCCTTGAGCTTGTAGTAACCCAGGCCGCGGCAACGGTTCCACATAGGAGATGCACTATGGGTATCGAATTTCCAGCGTTCTATCCCCGTATCTGCATCGATGGCAGCAATGCGATCATCGGGTGTGCAAGTGAACAACGTATCTTCAATTTGCAATGGGGTGTTCGAATCCACGGCACCCTTGTCCAACTCGATCTTCGCGCCGGTACGATAGGTCCAGGCCACTTTCAAGTCCTGAACATTGTCACGGTTGATCTGCGTAAAGGGCGCGTAGCGCGTACCCGCCGTGGTTCGGCCATATGCGGACCAATTTGAAGGCGTGGTGTTTGTAGCTGCTGCAGTAAAAGGTGTGCCCGGGACAGGCGAGATGACACCATGCGGAGTAAAGGCAAACCCGAAGAACACAACCGTCCCTAATAGCGCTAGTACACCCAGGCCGCGTATCCGACGCCGGGAGTCCGCAGGCAACCAAGTGGATAGCAGAAGCAAGCCGATGCTCGCCAACGCTGCCGGTACG
The DNA here is from genome assembly GCF_021609545.1 of Pseudomonas sp. PA-1-6B. Taxonomy (NCBI): domain Bacteria; kingdom Pseudomonadati; phylum Pseudomonadota; class Gammaproteobacteria; order Pseudomonadales; family Pseudomonadaceae; genus Pseudomonas; species Pseudomonas sp. PA-1-6B. The sequence continues at coordinate 35,216 of NZ_WJZM01000021.1, read as the reverse complement.
AGCAGGCGTGGAAACAGCGCCCAATAGAACGTGCCTGACTCCCAGAGCGCCCATGGAACACTTAGCACGGCAACCGCTACCAGCAACCATACTCCATAAATTTGTCGACGCCAGAGCATGACGCCAGCGCTCAGATAGGCCCATCCGGCCAGGACGTAATAAAACGATCCGCCAAGGGTTAAGAGGTAAGCCCCACCTAACAATAGCCCCAGCCCCATCAAGGCGACCAGGCTGGCAAAAATACGATTTATCGAGGTCACAGTTGAACTCCTATACGCTAAATGGCTCTCAGACCCAGTCATGATAGTGTTAGCCTATTAGTTTTAGCCATGTCATATGGAGCAACTATACATTGCATAAAAGCAACGCCATGTGGAGCGAATACCACACCTTCCTCGTTGCCGCGGAAACATTGAACTTCAGCCGTGCGGCTGAACGGCTTGGGCAGAACACTTCAAGCATCAGTCGCGCCGTGACCCGGCTGGAGGAGCACCTGGGTCTGCGCTTGTTCAATCGAATGCCCTCTATGCGATTGACGGACCCGGGCGAGCGGCTCTATAGCGAAATCGCGCCCTTGTTCGAAGGCCTTCAGGAGGTTGAAAGCGCGATCAAGTCGGATGATGGAAAAATTAAAGGACGTATCCGAGTCGTCGGATCGCCCGAGGTTGTGTACTGGATTATCAACCCGGTTATTGCTCGAATGTTGGAAGAAAAGCACGACATTCATTTCGAAGTGGAGGCCAGCACACGCGTGCCAAACCCCCTTGAAGAGCCAGTGGATGTCTACTTCAGTCATCGCCGCGCCGAAGTGATTAACAAGTCGCTGGTTGCTCGGCCAATCTGTTCAGTGCCACAAGGGTTATTCGCTTCTCCCCTGTTACTGGCCGTCAGGAACCCTCCACGGGTACCGGACGATCTCTTGCAATGGCCCTGTCTTGGGCGTCAGGGAGAACCCGAGTGGGAGCTGATCGACCCCCAAGGACATAAACACCTGACGCCGGTGCAACCCATCCTGCTTGCCACACCGAACGATGCGCGCATGGATCTTACTCTACGCGGACTTGGCATCGCGCAGTTCAATTTGCCCAGCGCCGATGAGGCCGTAGAGAGCGGCAAACTGGTACGTATTTTACCTGGCTATACCCTCCAGAACATGTCGCTGTATGCTTTTCTACTGTCACGACGCTTGATTCCGCAGGCGGTGCAGATCTTTCTGCGCTATACCACGGAAGAGGCAAAAAAATACTTTCCCGATTGAGTCCTGACTTGATATCGGATCGTTAGGGCACATGACGTAAGGCCTTAATATTCTTATAGCCTCCTATTCGTTGCATAACCGAGTAAAAACACTATGGGTAATTACTTTCATCATGTTCTTATTGGACTATTAGCCCTGCTTCCTATGGCCAATCCTCTAACTAGCATCTCCCTTTTACTAGGACTTGGAGGAAAGCTGCCTACAGTAGAGCGTAACCGGCAAATCCTGAAGGCAAGCTTGTATGTAGCTCTGATTATGTTTGTCAGCTTCTACGGGGGCAGCCTGGTAATGCAGGTATTCGGAATATCTGTCCCCGGCTTGAGAATAGCCGGAGGCCTGATCGTTACCTACATCGGTTTCGCCATGCTTTTTCCAGCAACGACACCTGACGAAACGGAGGTTCAGAAAGATTTCCTTTCAGAGAAAGAGAAATCAACCCCACATTTCCGCGATTTGTCATTTGTACCTTTAGCTCTTCCTGGTGCAGCAGGCCCAGGCACGATAGCGTTGCTTATCAGCTCCGCCTCTACCCTGCAGTCGACCTACCAGACCCTACCACTCGTCATTCACCTTGCAGCCGCAACCGTATTCATCATTACTGCGCTTATTTTCTGGATAGCTTTACGATGTTCGGGGCGAATAATGAAAGTGCTTGGTGAGTCAGGAATCGATGCAATTTCCCGAGTCGTTGGTTTTCTACTGGTTTGTATGGGCGTTCAGTTCGTTATCAATGGTGGTTTTGAGTTAGCGTCTACACCTATGCACTGATCATAGTTTTTCATAATAGTGAATTATTAAAGGCCGTTGATATTCCCGCGGCCATATTCACTAGCCATATTATCAAATGCCTGGCTCAGCGCTTCACCTCATTACCGACAGAAGAAAGCGCTCCGCGGAGGCATTTCATTATTAACGATCAGTTGGTAGGTCCCGCCCGGCGCCTCACGCGTTAGCGTATAGAACGAGGACAGTGACGGCTGGGATCGAGATCGATCAGTAAGGTCCAATGACACGCGTCGGCGCAGAATGCGCCTAGATTGGCGCCAACCGTGATTTTCCCCGGCCCGCCTTTGGTTGAAACGACTGCAGCGACTTTCATTGGCCTTACCTCTGAATCGAAGGATTAGAGAGGGCGTCATGCTAAGCGCGCTAAGCGCGCTAAGCGTTTGGATTGCTGGGTCAAATCCCAAGCAAAAAAAAGCCTGTATCTCTACAGGCTTTTCTCTATCTGGCTCCACGACCTGGACTCGAACCAGGGACCCAATGATTAACAGTCATTTGCTCTACCAACTGAGCTATCGCGGAATGCGCCGTATGTTACTGATTAAAAAGAAGAAGTCAAGCGTCCTCAGAAATTTTCCGCAAATCGTCCCCCTGCTCGCTTGAATACGGCGGTTCCTTGGCCAAATCCAACCAGGCCCGCGCTGCCGGTGGCAGATGAGCGCTGGAGCGCCAGGCCAGGGCGATGTGCCAATCGGTATGAGGCTCGTCCAGGGGGATCAAGGCGATGCCGGGATGTTGGTGTTTGTGCGCCAGCATCCTAGGCAGGAAGGCAACGCCCAGCCCGGCGGTGACCAGGTCGACGATAAAGTCTATTTGCCCACTGCGGGCGGTGACTTTGGGCGTCACGCCTTTGCGTTCACAGGCGCTGAGGATCTTGGCATTGAGGGCAAAGCCGGCCTCGAACAGGATGAAGGGTGAGTCGGCCAGGTCGGTGAAGTCGATGCGCTCGCGCTGGGCCAGTGGGTGACCCATGGGCAATACGGCGATCAATGGCTCGTTGCGCACCGGTTGGTAGTCGAAGCCTTCATCAACCGGCAGCAGCAACGCGGCGAGGTCCACCTCCCCTGCTTCCAGGCATTCGCGCAGCCTTTTACTGCCGTATTCGGTCAGTTCGATGTCGATGCCTGGGTAACGGCTGCGGTAAGTGGCGAACATCGCCGCAAACAACACGCCGCACCCTACCGGCGGCAGGCCGATGCGCAGCACGCCGCGCTTGAGGCCGCGCAGGTCGTTGATTTCGGCCATCAAGTCGGTGCGTTCGGCGAGCATCACCAAGGCGCGGCGGTAGGCAATTTCACCAGCGGCGGTGAGTTCATTCCTGTGGCCGAGACGGTTGAGCAACGGCATGCCCAGTTCGTCCTCTAGGGTCTTGACCGCTTTGCTGACGGTAGACTGGGTCAGGGCAACCACTTCGGCCGCCTGGGAGAACCCGCCCTGGCGCACCACTTCGACAAACGCACGCAAGGTTCGCAGGTTCATCAGTATTCCTTTGGCGACTGGATGACAGTGATAAAAGTTGTTTTCATCATGGCATAACTTTGCTTAGGGTGTAGCGCTTTGCTCAGGGGAGACACCGTTGATGATCATCTCGTCCGCTTCCGATTACCGCGCTGCGGCCAAGCGCAAGTTGCCGCGCTTTCTGTTCGATTACATCGACGGCGGTGCCTACGCCGAGCACACGCTGCGCGCCAACAGTTCGGACCTGGCCGAGATCAGCCTGCGCCAACGCATCCTGCGCAATGTCGACAACCTGAGCCTGAGCACCAACCTGTTCGGCACGGAACTGGCGATGCCGGTCATCCTTAGCCCGGTCGGGCTGACCGGCATGTATGCGCGACGCGGTGAAGTGCAAGCGGCCAAGGCGGCGGCCAACAAACACATCCCTTTTTGCCTGTCGACGGTGTCGGTGTGTTCGATTGAGGAAGTGGCCTCGCAAAGCCCGCAGTCAATCTGGTTCCAGCTGTATGTGCTCAAGGATCGCGGCTTCATGCGCAACGCTCTGGAGCGGGCGCAGGCTGCCGGGGTGACCACGCTGGTGTTCACCGTTGACATGCCGACACCGGGCGCACGCTACCGCGACGCTCACTCGGGCATGTCCGGCCCCTACGCGGCTCAGCGGCGCATGTTGCAGGCGGTGACCAAGCCGCAGTGGGCCTTCGATGTAGGCTTGATGGGCCGCCCCCACGACCTGGGCAATATTTCCAAATACCTGGGCAAACCCACCCACCTGGAAGACTACATTGGCTGGCTGGCCAACAACTTCGACCCGTCCATCAGTTGGAAAGACCTGGAGTGGATCCGCGAGTTCTGGAAAGGCCCGATGATCATCAAGGGCATCCTCGACCCTCAGGATGCCAAGGACGCGGTGAGTTTCGGTGCCGACGGCATCGTGGTCTCCAACCATGGCGGCCGCCAGCTCGACGGGGTGCTGTCCACGGCCAAGGCGTTGCCGCCGATTGCCGAAGCGGTGGGCGATGACTTGACCGTGCTGGTGGACTCCGGCATTCGCTCCGGGCTCGACGTGGTGCGCATGCTCGCCCTGGGCGCCAAGGCGTGCCTGCTGGGGCGTGCCACCGCCTACGCGCTGGCCGCCGAGGGCCAGCATGGGGTAGAGAATCTGCTGGACATCTTCGCCAAGGAAATGCGCGTGGCCATGACCCTTACCGGGGTCACCTCCATCGCGCAAATCGACCGTACCACCTTGGTCTAGTGGTGATGGGTGCGGTGTACTTTGTTCACGAATAACCGAAGCGTTGTTTATTTGCGACAAGCAACTCGCCCCACCGAAACAGTTACGTCAACCGGGCCGGCGGCAACGCTGGCCCAAATCAGCCAAATAACTGGCGCCATGTTTTAACGGACTTTTCTTACTTAAAAATTAGTTAATTGATTTATAAGGATTTTTGCCAACTAAATACACTTGGCATGAATCTCGCTCTAGTACTGTTCAAGCAGGTTCGGCGATGACAAGACGTGCGGCAGGGCCATGGGGTTATAACCCAATGAAAAGCGGTTTAAACTGTTTCCAATGTTTTACGGAACTGAAGGATCAGTAAGACGCTTGGCACTCGCCACCCTCATCCCGCCTGTAAGACAGCCCAGTGCTTAGAGGCCCCGCGCTTATGAAAACCCCCACCCAGACCAACGCAATTGACTTTGACAGTGCCAAATTGCAACGCCTGGGATTTGGCCAGCCATCCTTGCGCCCACGCCGCCCCGCCACCCTCGCCGAACTTCGCCAGCAACTGAACCAGCAGTTGCAGACCAGCCTGGAGCCGGAGCGCATCCTGGGCCTGTTCTTTCGTGAGGTTCAGCGCCTGGTGCCGCTGGACGCGTTGCAATACCGTCACGCCGCCAGCGACCTGCGCCTGGAGTTTGGCCACCGGGGTCATCACTCCGTCAGCTACACCCTGAGCCATGAAGGCGAACACCTGGGGGAACTGGTCTTTCGTCGCAACCAGCGGTTGCTTGAAGAGGAACTGAGCCAACTCGAACTCCTGCTGGTTACCTTGCTTTATCCGATGCGCAACGCCCTGCTCTACCGCGCCGCCACCCGCAGCGCCCTGCGTGACCCGTTGACCGAAACCGGCAACCGTGTGGCCATGGACCAGACGCTGCAGCGAGAAATAGACATGGCACGTCGGCACTTGCACCCGCTGTCGTTGTTGATGCTGGACATCGACCACTTCAAGAAAATCAACGACACCCATGGGCATGCTGCGGGCGACAGCGTACTGCGCGCCGTAGCCGGGGCGATCAAACGCCAGCTGCGCAACGTGGACATGGTGTTTCGGTTTGGCGGGGAAGAGTTTTTGATCCTGCTCTCCAACACCGGTCGCGATGCCGCGAGAATGGTGGGAGAGCGCCTGCGCCAGGCGGCGCAAGCCCAGGACTACTGGGTAGAGGGCACGCGAATCGAACTGACCGTGAGCCTCGGTTGTTCTACGCTGCTGGCGGCCGAGTCGGCTGAAAGCCTGCTGCGCCGGGCCGACAATGCGTTGTACGTGGCCAAGCGCGAAGGTCGCAATCGCTTGGCGATGGCGGGATAAGGTCAGTTGTGGCGAGGGAGCTTGCTCCCGCTGGGGCGCGAAGCGGCCCCATTCTTTATTTAAAAAGAATGGGCCTGCTACGCAGTCCAACGGGAGCAAGCTCCCTCGCCACAGTTACCGTTACGCCTCGCTGGCGATGCGCACAGGGCGCTCGCGAACGGCTGGCGCCTTGTCTTTTTCCGCATTCTCTAGACGCATGCAGCTTTCCAGGAACAAGTGCATGTAGTCGTAGCTCTTGCACACCGCCTGGCGCAACTCTTCCTGCAAGGCCTTGCTCGGGTTGGTCCCCGCCAGTGTGCAGATGATTTCCAGGGCTTCCCAAGGGTGGGCATCGTCGTATTGGGCGTGCATCTTCAGCCACTTCATCGCCCGCTTGCGGTCTTCCTCAGGGAAGGCGGCAGCATACACACCAGTAGAGCAGACCACGGCAGACCATTCCCCCGTCGCCCCCTCGATCGCGTAGTTGGTGGCGGCAATCGCGACGATCAACGCATCCGCCGAGCTGGTGTGCCAGCACCAATGGCTCAGGGCGTGCAACTCGGGCGGCACCTCCTGCGCTTGCAGTTCTTCAAGGCTGACGCCGTGAGCCCGCGCCCAATTGACCCAATAGTCGGCATGGTTGAGCTCCACGCGAATGTTGCGCATCAGCCAACGGCGCGCCATATCCTCCCCAGGATGGCGGGCAAACTTGGTCTTGGTCAGGTTCTGCGCCATGTACAAGGCAAACTGTTCCACCACCGGCCAACCACCAATCAGGTAGTGGCGCATGGTCTTGGCGCTGAGGGCGTTGTCGCGCATGCGCTGGTACAGTTCGTGCTCGACAACCCGACGCTTGCTCTCGCTACAGTCCTGGATCAGTTGCTGCGCCCAGGCGGGGTAACTCGAGGCTTCCATAAGCGGGCCGGTTCTGTTGAATGTGTCGATCACTGTGGGGCTCCTTTTCAAGTGTGATTGTACAGACCAGCAAATGTTTCAGCGGAAAGTGCCGGGCGCCTTGAATAACAGAGGCTGCGGCCGCTCAGGTCGGCACTGCAGGCTATCAAAGGTAAACAATTGCGGGCGTTCAATCAGGTAGCCCTGAGCGTAATCCACACCTATCTCAAGTAAAGCCTGTTCGATCTGGGGTGTTTCAACAAACTCGGCAATCGTGCGCTTACCCATGACGTGGCCGATGTGGTTGATCACCTCGACCATGGCGCGGTTAATCGGGTCGTCCAGCATATCCTTTACGAAACTTCCATCGATCTTCAGGAAGTCTACAGGTAAATGTTTCAAATATGCGAATGAGGACATTCCGGCGCAAAAGTCATCCAGGGAAAAATGGCACCCTAACGCTTTGAGTTCATTAATAAATCGAATCGCACTGCCCAAATTGGCTATAGCGCTCGTTTCAGTTATTTCAAAACAAATCATTTCCGGTGGAATGTTGTAACTATCGAATTTCTGACGTAAAAAACCCAAAAAGTCATCATCGCCAATGGTTATGCCTGACAGATTAATCGCACACATGGCCATGGGTCGGCCCGGACGCTCATGCATGCAGCGGGCGATAATCTTGAATACGTTTTCCACTACCCAACGGTCCAGGGACGTCATCAAACCGTAACGCTCGGCCGCCGGTATAAAACTGTTGGGTAAAATGATCCGCCCCGCTTCGTCATGCAGCCGCAGGAGAATTTCGATGTGCCCATTGCCGGCGTCGGTAGGGCCCAACGGCGCGATTTCCTGGGCGTAGAGGCAAAAGCGGTCTTCCTCAAGGGCGATGTGCAGCCGCTGTACCCAGGCCATCTCGCCAAACCGCAGAGACAATTCCGAGTCGTCGACGTGGTAGACCTGCACCCGGTTGCGGCCCTTTTCCTTGGCCATGTAGCACGCCATATCGGCGGCGCGCAGGGAGGTTTCCAGGGTGGTCGGGGTTTGCGAGATATGCACCAGGCCAATGCTGACAGTGGTCATGAAGGGCCGCCCCTTCCACACGAAGTGCAAGCTCTGCACGGTATGGCGCAAGCTCTCGGCAATTTTTTCCGCCACCGGCGCCGGGCAGTTTTCCAGCAGGATGCCAAACTCGTCGCCGCCCAACCGAGCCAGGGTGTCGCCTTCGCGCAGGTCTGATTGCAATAGCGCGCAGATGTGACGCAACAATTCATCGCCCGCCGCGTGGCCACAGGTGTCATTGACCAGCTTGAACTGGTCGAGGTCGAGGAACATCAAGGCATGTCGCCCACTTTGCTGGCGCGCGACCTGTTGCAGCACCTGTTCAAGGCGGAACTCGAACTCGCGACGGTTGGCCAGGCCGGTCAAGGCGTCATGGGTGGCCTGCCAGGAAAGATTGGCGATGTACTGGCGTTCCTGGGTCATGTCGTGCAGCACCAGGACCGCACCGCTGATCTTGCCGGCGCTGCGGATCGGAGCGCCCACCAGGGTGACCGAGACCGTGCTGCCGTCCAGGCGCTGGATCAGCTTGGAATGCTCGCTGCCGCCGCTGAACTGGCCCTTGACGATGTGCTCAATCAGGGTGAATCCGTCGGGCTCGGCGTTTTCATTCAAAAGTTTGAACAACGCCGCCAGCGGCAGGCCCTGGGCCTGCTCCGAGCGCCAGTGAGTCAAGGCTTCAGCGGCAGGGTTCATATAGGCAATGGCCCCGTCGACATCGGTGGTAATCACCCCGTCGCCAATCGACTCCAATGTAATCTGCGCCCGCTCCTTCTCCGCTTGCAGCGCATCGGCAAAGGCATGACGCTGGGCCAGCAGCTTGTGGGTGCGCAGCAGCGCCAACACGATCAGGCCCAAGGCCGTCGCCAGGTTGGTGATCAACAACAGGCGCAGGATCATCCGCGAACCTTCGCCCAGGGCATCGCTGAACGCCTTGGCGGCGGGCGTCACGCCTTCATTGATGGCAGTGATGCGCGCCTTCCAGTGATGGACATCGTCACTGCTGACCTGGCCAGAGGTAATGGCGCCGTGCATCTCCTGGGCCAGCTCATCCAACTGCAGCAGATAGCCGTCGCCCACCGTCCACAGCTCAATGGCTTTTTCCAGGTAACTGAAATGACGGAAGTTAAGGTACAGCCAGATCACGCTGGAAACGTCGTCCGGATGGTTACCGCCCTTGAGAATGCCCAGCCGCGCGGCGTCCACATCGGGGCTGGAACGGTCCAGGGCAATGCGCAACTCATGCCCCCCCTGGGGCACTGCGATGGCCTGCTGGTATTTGAGGTAGGTGGCGTCTTGGCGGTTATCGGCGTAGAGAGTCAGGTAGTAAATGGCATCCTTCTGGCCCTTGGACCACAGGCTTTCACCCGCCACATAACCCCGCACTGCCGAAAGCACGTAGAGACTGACGCAGCCTAACAATGCCTGGAACAACACGACGGCGATGAAGGGCCAGACAATTCCCAACAGACGTGGCGTTCCGAGAGTCCGCTTTTGCTTCATGAAGTCCCTTACACATGCACAGCTTAATACGCACGCGAAAATCCGCTCCCGATAGCACAGCCTAAGCTAAATCAACGCACTTGTTGCAAGTGTCCGTACAGTTTGGCGTACAACCCGCCATCGGCAATCAACTGCTGATGGTCGCCATCCTCGGCGATGTGCCCGCCATCGAACACCAACACTCGGTCAGCCTGCTTCACCGCAGACAGCCGGTGGGCGATGATCAGTGTAGTACGCCCGCTGAGAAACCGCGCCAGTGCCTGGTGCAGGTTGTACTCGGTCGCCGCATCCAATGCAGACGTGGCCTCGTCCAGAATCACCACTTTAGGCTCGGCGAGCACCATGCGGGCAATCGCCAGGCGTTGCCGCTGGCCACCGGAAAAGCGCACGCCCGAACGCCCGACCACGCTGTCCAAGCCTAAGGGCAATGCCTTGACAGTAGCATCCAGTTGGGCGATTTCCAGCGCCTGCCAGCAGGCTTGATCGGTGCGGGTGCGGCCCATGGTCAGGTTGGCGCGCACGGTATCGTTGAACAGCGCCGGGTGTTGCAGTACCACCGCGACGTTTTCGCGGATGGTCTCCAGGCCGATCTCCTGCTGGGTGGCAGTGCCAAAACGAATGCTGCCGGCCTGCGGCGTGTAGAGCCCCAGCAGCAGTTGCACCAGGGTGCTTTTGCCGCCGCCGCTGGCGCCGACAATTGCCACCTTTTCACCCGGTGCGATGGCCAGGTTCAACTGGTTGAGTACCAGGTCTTCGCCGTAGCCAAAGTCGAGGCCACGCACTTCGATGCCGACCGTCTCGCGCCCGCTGAACGGGTCTGCGCCGCCTGGGTATTGCGGCTCATCGGCACGCGCCAGCAGCTCGTTGATGCGCGACAGCGCGCCGCCCGCCGCGTAATAGGCGTATTGCAGGTTCAGCAGTTGTTCCACCGGGCCAATCATGAACCACAGGTAACTGAACACCGCGAGCATCTGGCCGATGGACAGGTCGGAAAACAGCACAGTGAGCATGGCCGCGGCGCGGAAGATGTCGATACCGAACTGGAACAGCAAGCCACTGGCGCGGCTCGACGCGTCGGTTTTCCACTGGGAATGAATGGCATAGTCACGCACTTCCTGAGCACGCTGGCCCAGGCGCCCGAGGAAAAAGCCTTGGCGGTTGCCGGCACGTACTTCCTGGATGGCATCGAGGGTTTCAGTCAGCGCCTGGGTAAAGCGTGAAGTACTGTCGTTTTCCAGCTTCTTGAGGTGCTTGACGCGCTTGCCCAATTGCACCGTGGCGTAGATCACCAACGGATTGAACAACAGGATCAACAACGCCAGTTGCCAATGCATCCACACCAGGATCGCCGAGGTGCCGACCAGGGTCAGCATCGCCACCAGGAAGCGACTGAGGGTTTCACCCACGAATTTGTCCAGGGTGTCCAGGTCGGTCACCAGATGAGTGGTGACCGTACCGCTGCCCAGGCTTTCGTACTCACCCAGAGAGATACGCTTGAGACGCTCGATCAGGCGCACGCGGATGCGGTACACGATGTCCTTGGCCAAGCGCGCAAACAGCCGCGCCTGCACCACGTTGAACACCAGCGCGCCGCAGCGCAGGGCCAGGGTGACCAAGAGCATCAGGCCGATATAGCCAGCGGCTTTTTGCCAACCCAGGGGCAGCGCGTGATTCATCACCTTGAGGGCGGCATCGCCATGGCCCAGCAGCACTTCGTCCACCAGCAACGGCAACAACAGCGGGATAGGCACGCTGCACAGGGTGGCGAGCACGGCGACACCGTTGGCAACCCACAGGGATTTCTTGTGGCGCAGGGCCAGGCGGCGAATTTCTGCCCAGGTCAGGCGGTCGGTGCGTGGAGGCTGTTCATACACAGGCAGCTCGCTCCAGCCATCGACCCAGTAACGGCGACAGCTCGGACAGCGGCTGGTAACCATTGGTCAGCAAGGCCAACTGGCCGTTGCGCTCGGCCAGCAGGGTCGGGAACCCGGCAATGCCCAGGTCTTGCACCCAAGTGAAATCGGCCGCCGTGGCCGCGTGCTGCTCGGCACGGTCGAACTCGCCGGCAAACTCGATACGTGGAATGCCGGCCTGCTCGGCCAGCTCAACCAACACATGGGCGAGGGTCACGTCCCGTCCTTCGACATAGAACGCACGCTGGATCAGCCCCAGCAGCTTCCAGGCGCAATCCGGCGCCAGGCTGCGTGCGGTGACGATAGCGCGGCACGCCGGCTCGGTGTCGTAGACAAACCCCTCAGGCAGCGCGCCGTCACGCTTGAACGGCTGGCCGGTGGCGTCGGTGACGGCCTGCCAGTGTTCAAGGATGTAGCGCCGGGTAGTCGGCTCCAGCGCCGCGCCGCTGCCGGTGCGCAAGCCGCCCACCACCAAGTGCACGTCCACGCCGGCCGCCTGGGCCTGCTCCACCAGCGCTTGTGCCACCGGGGCAAAGCCCCAGCACCAGGAACACATCGGGTCCATTACATAGAGCAGGCGCGCAGACATGGCTCAGGCCTCGGAAGGGGTTTGCTTATAGTTGTAACCAATCGGGTGCGGCATGTTGCGGGCCTTGGCCAGTTCGATCTGCTTCTGGCGGTCGATCGCACTGCGACGGGTCTTCTCCGGCAGCTTATCCCAGCAATGGGGGCAACTGATGCCGGCCACATAATGCTCGGAGGCGCGGTCTTCTACGCTCACGGGTGTGCGGCAGGCATGACATTGATCGTAGTCGCCTTCGCTCAAGTCGTGGCGCACGGTCACGCGATTGTCGAACACAAAGCAGTCGCCCTGCCATTTGGTTTCTTCCTGGGGCACCTCTTCGAGGTACTTCAGGATACCGCCCTTGAGGTGGTAGACCTCATCGAAGCCTTCGCTGAGCATGTAGCTCGACGCCTTCTCACAGCGAATGCCGCCGGTGCAGAACATGGCGACCTTCTTGTGCTTGGCCGGGTCGAAGTTGGCTTTGATGTAGTCGGGAAATTCGCGAAAACTGGTGGTTTTCGGGTCGATTGCGCCTTCAAAGGTGCCGATGGACACTTCGTAGTCGTTACGGGTGTCGATCAACAGCACTTCCGGGTCGCTGATCAACGCATTCCAATCCTGCGGGTCGACATAGGTACCGACTTTTTTGTTCGGGTCGACGCCTTCAACGCCCAGGGTCACGATCTCTTTCTTGAGCTTGACCTTGGTGCGATAGAACGGCTGGTCATCGCAGTAGGATTCCTTGTGGTCGATGTCGACCATGCGCGGGTCTTTTTTCAGCCAGGCCATCAGGCCGTCAATGCCTTCGCGGCTGCCGGAAACGGTGCCGTTGATGCCTTCTTCGGCGATCAGCAAGGTGCCTTTGATGCCGTTATCGACCATCGCCTGCAACAGGGGCTCGCGCAGGGCGACGTAATCTTCGAGGGTGACGAACTTATACAGTGCCGCCACGACAATCGGTTGAGTCATGGGTGTTCTCTCCAGGTGGCTACCCTCGTAAGGGGTGAACCGGATGCAAAAAAAACGCGCCGGCTAAGCGGCGCGTTGCGGATTCTATCAGGGTTACCCCATCAATGTCCGCCGGCGCAGGTCGGCGAGGCCGGGGCTGCGTCGATTGTCGCCCACTCGTCGGGCGTATAGGTATGCAGCGCCAGCGCATGGAACTCGCTCATCAGATCACCCAGGGTGGCGTAGACCTTCTGGTGGCGCTTGACGCGGTTGAGCCCCTCGAACTGCTGGCTGACCAGCACGGCCTTGAAGTGGGTCTGCAACCCACGGCTGTGCATGTGGCTTTCATCCAGCACGCTCAAGTGTTGCGGGGCCAGGGCGGCAAGGGCCGTTTCGATACGCTGTTGCATGGTCATTCCTGCTTACTTCTTCTTGGCCGGTGCGGCGGCTTTTGGCGCCAGCTCGTTGGTCATGTCTTCCAACAGCTTGTTCACCACCGGTACGGCGCTTTCCAGCTTGGCCTGGGTCATCTGGGCCGATTGCTGGGTCAGCTGGGGCATTTTTTCCAGAACTTTCTTGCCAAGTGGCGACTTGTAAAACGCTACCAGGTCCTTGAGCTCGGATTCGCTGAAGTTGGTGGTGTAGAGCTTGACCATGTCAGGCTTGAGCTTCGGCCAGCCGATGGCCTGGTCCAGAGCGGCGTTGGCCTTGGCCTGGTAGCTGTCCAGTACCGACTGCTTGGCGGCAGGCGCCTTGGTCTGTTCGAAACGCTGGGCGAACATTTGCTGCACTTGCATGTACACCGGGGTCCCCAGCTTGTCAGCATGGGCCAGGGTAAGGAAGGCTTCGGCACTGGCGTTGTGGCTGGCGGTATCGGCAAGAACCTGGCCGCTGGCGCAAACCAGAGCAACCGCGGTACAGATGGCACGAAGACGAGTCATCGAGTTTCCTTTTCTAGCAGGCGAGGTAAGACCCCAAGGGCGACCATTCTGCGCCTAAAAAACCTCGCGGCTCAACCCCACTCCTTGGCAAGCCCCGGTTTCACGGGGCGCGATGGCACAAATGCGCTTTTAGGGAACCCACGCTGGCCGCCAGGGCCTAAACTGACCAATCACGACTGCATAACGAGGGTGACCGATGAGCCGTATCGAAACCGACAGCCTGGGGGAAGTACAGGTCCCTGATGACGCCTATTGGGGCGCGCAAACCCAACGTTCGCTGGTCAATTTCGCGATTGGCGAGCAGCGCATGCCGCTGGCGGTATTGCATGCCCTGGCCTTGATCAAGAAGGCCGCCGCTCGGGTCAACGACCGCAACGGCGACCTGCCCGCCGATATTGCCCGCCTGATCGAACAGGCTGCCGACGAGGTCCTGGACGGCCAGCATGATGACCAGTTCCCGCTGGTGGTCTGGCAGACCGGCAGTGGCACCCAGAGCAACATGAACGCCAACGAAGTGATCGCTGGCCGCGCCAACGAACTGGCCGGCAACAACCGCGGCGGCAAGAGCCCGGTGCACCCCAACGATCACGTCAACCGTTCCCAGAGTTCCAACGACTGCTTCCCCACCGCCATGAGCATTGCTGCGGTGCAAGCGGTGAACAAGCAACTGCTGCCGGCGATCGCCACCTTGTCCGGTGGACTGGCAGAATTGGCCGCGCGGCATATGAAGCTGGTCAAGACCGGCCGTACCCACATGATGGATGCCACACCGATCACCTTCGGCCAGGAACTTTCGGCGTTTATCGCCCAGCTCGATTACGCCGAGCGTGCGATCCGCAGCGCCCTGCCCGCGGTGTGCGAGCTGGCCCAGGGCGGCACCGCCGTCGGCACCGGCCTCAATGCCCCCCATGGCTTTGGCGAGGCGATTGCTTCCGAGCTGGCCGCGTTGTCGGGTTTACCTTTTGTGACCGCGCCGAACAAATTCGCCGCCCTCTCCGGCCATGAGCCGCTGGTGACCTTGCACGGCGCGCTGAAAACCCTGGCCGTGGCGCTGATGAAGATCGCCAACGACCTGCGCCTGCTGGGTTCCGGCCCTCGCGCCGGGCTGGCCGAAGTCAAGTTGCCGGCCAACGAACCGGGCAGTTCGATCATGCCCGGCAAGGTCAACCCCACACAATGCGAAGCGCTGTCGATGCTGGCCTGCCAGGTGCTGGGCAACGACGTGACCATCGGCATGGCCGCCAGCCAAGGGCACTTGCAGTTGAACGTGTACAAACCGGTGATCATCCACAACCTGCTGGAGTCGATCCGCCTGCTGGCCGATGGCTGCAACAACTTCCAGGAGCATTGCATTGCCGGTCTTGAACCCGACGCCGAGCAAATGGCCCAGCACCTGGAACGCGGGCTGATGCTGGTCACCGCCCTCAACCCGCATATCGGCTACGACAAGTCAGCCGAAATCGCCAAGAAGGCTTACGCCGAAGGGCTGACACTGCGTGAGGCTGCACTGGAGCTGGGCTACCTCACCGATGCCGAGTTTGACCAGTGGGTGCGCCCGGAAAACATGCTCGGCGCTTAAACCGACATCCGCAGCCGCCGGGCCCTGAGCCCGGCGAGCAGCGAAGGCGCCAGCGCCACCATCGCCGAGCCAGTCACCACCACCAAAGCCCCCACATAGCCCAAGGCATTGATCTCTTCGGCTTGCACATAGTCCGGCCACAGCCAGGCCGCCACTGCCACCGCCACAAAGGTCACCAACGGCGTCAACGCCAGGGTCGCACTGACCCGCGAGGCTTCCCAATGCGCCAGGGCTTCGGCAAATGCGCCGTAGGCCACCAGCGTATTCATGCAGCACGCCAGCAGCAGCACACCTTGCAACGGGCTCAACTGCAACGCCTCCAGCGGGTGCGCCCAAGGCGTGAGCAACACCGCGCACGACAAGTAAATCACCATCATCACCTGCAATGAATTCCATACCGTCAGCAACTGCTTCTGCCCCAGTGCATAGAACACCCAGATGGTGGTGGCGAGCAGGATCGTCAGCACACCGGCGGTGTAAGAACCCATGGACGTCAGCAACTCCACCAGGCGTTGGTTGAAAAACAAGCCAAAGCCTGCGATCAGCACCACCAGCCCCACTCCCTGCCCCAGGCTGAAGCGCTCCTTGAACACAAACACACTGGCAACCATCAGAAAGATCGGCCCCATCTGCACCACCAACTGCGCCGTGCCGGGGCTAAGCATTTTCAGGCCAACCAGGTACAGCACGTAGTTGCCCACCAGGCCACACACCGCCATGCCCACCAGCCACCCACCCTTGGGGCCAAGCACTTTGGGGCTGGGCAGGCGTTTGGTGGCGGCCAGGTAAACGAACAGGCACGTGCCCGCTACCATGAGGCGAAACCAGGTCACGGTGATCGGGTCCATCACCTGCAACACTTGCTTGAGCTTGATCGGGAGAATGCCCCACAGGAACGCGGTCAGCAGGGTCAGGAAGAAACCGTAGACCCAGCGGCCGGAAGAGATGTGCATGAGTGCCCCAGATGCCAGAGGAAGTGGAGCAGGCATTCTAGGGGCAAGTCACTGAGTTCGGATACGTCACAGTTTTGAGTGTGGGAGCTTGCCTGCGATGGCCATACGCCCACGGTAACCACGATGCGAAGCGAGTCGCTCTTGATCTTGCTCTTGATCTGCTTGTGATCTTGATCTCAGGCGCCCCGTTAAACCACGCTGGCCGAACGCAGGCTTGAATTCGTGGGTAACCCGGCAGGACGCCGGGTTAGCCGCCCCGCGCCATGGATGGCGCGTGGCGGCGGCCCACGGATTCAAGCCTGTGTTCGGGCACACCGAGCCTAGGCGAGGTGCCGAGTGGTGGGGCAAGAGCGTTTTGCTTACTTTTGCGCTTTTCAAAAGTGAGCCGCCGTCAGGGCGGAACCCTAAGTGGCCGTTACCGAAATAACGGATATGTACCCGGTCCAACTGTGTTGACTGTTAGGCCGCCTTCGCGAGCAAGCCCGCTCCCACAGGTTGATCGTGGTGTGCCAGGTAGATGGGTGTCGGCTATCAGGCCGTCATCGCAGGCAAGCCAGCTCCCACATTAGCCCTCCCACACTGTCGCTGTTCCAACCGCAGTCAGCGTACGGCTTCGAAGAGTCCGGTGGCGCCCATCCCACCACCCACGCACATGGTGACAATCCCATAACGAAGATTGCGCCGTTGCAACTCCCGCACCAGGTGCCCTACTTGCCGCGAGCCGGTCATGCCGAACGGGTGCCCGATGGAGATCGAGCCGCCGTTGACGTTGTACTTGGCATTATCAATCTCCAGGCGATTGCGCGCGTAAAGGCATTGGGAAGCAAAGGCCTCATTGAGTTCCCACAGGTCGATGTCCGCCACCTGCAAGCCCTTGGCCTTGAGCAACTTGGGCACCGAGAACACCGGGCCGATGCCCATCTCGTCCGGCTCGCAACCGGCCACGGTAAAGCCACGGAAGAACGCCTTGGGCTTGAGCCCCAATTCCAGGGCTTTTTCCAGGCTCATCACCAGGGTCATCGACGCACCGTCGGAAAGCTGCGAGGAGTTACCTGCCGTCACCGAGCCATCCTCGGCAAATACCGGCTTCAGGCCGCTGAGGCTGGCCAGGGTGGTGTCCGGGCGGTTGCAGTCGTCACGGTCTACCACGCCATCCAGGATCTGCACCGCGCCAGTGTTCTTGTCCTCGACCTTGTACTTGACCGCCATCGGTACGATTTCATCGTTGAACAAGCCATCAGCCTGGGCCTGGGCGGTGCGTTGCTGGCTTTGCAGCGCATAAAGGTCCTGGTCTTCGCGGCTGACGTGATATCGGCGCGCAACGATTTCGGCGGTCTGGCCCATGGGGAAGTAAATGCCCGGCACCTGTTCTTTAAGCAGCGGGTTGATCAGGTTATCGGTGTTGACGCTCTTCATGGTCAGGCTGATGGACTCCACGCCACCGGCAACAATGATGTCGCTGCAGCCCGAAGCGATCTGGTTGGCGGCAATGGCAATCGCCTGCAAGCCCGACGAACAGAAACGGTTGAGGGTCATGCCCGCCGTACCGGTGCCCAGTTGCGAGAGCACCGCCACGTTACGCCCGATGTTATAGCCCTGGGCGCCCTCGTTGGAGCCGGCGCCAACGATGCAGTCTTCCACCGTCGCCGGGTCGATCCCGTTGCGGGCCAGCAGCGCATTGACACAATGGGCCGCCATGTCATCGGGACGGGTCTGGTTGAACTTGCCGCGAAAGGATTTGGCCAGGCCGGTTCGCACGCTGTCGACGATCACTACTTCACGCATGGGCTACCTCGATCTTGTGGATGTGAATCGAGGATAGATCCAGGCCTGGCCGACCGCGATGATCATTCACTGCGTGGATGCAAAAGCATGGACCGACGTGGGAAACGGCAAGCCCCTCAGGCTATTTCTTTTTCTTCTTGTCGTGCTTGTCGCTTTTATCAAACGCTTCTTCCAGCGCACGGTTGATGGTGCGCAGCACCTTGACCCGCGCCCAGCGCTTGTCGTTGGCCTCTACCAGAGTCCAGGGCGCCACCTCGGTGCTGGTGCGGTCAACCATATCGCCCACTGCCGCGCGGTAGTCGTCCCACTTGTCGCGATTGCGCCAGTCGTCTTCGGTGATCTTGAAGCGTTTGAAGGGGATTTCTTCACGGGCCTGGAAGCGCTCCAGTTGCGTCTCCTTGTCGATGGCCAGCCAGAACTTGACCACGATCACCCCCGCATCGCGCAGTTGCTCTTCGAAGTCATTGATCTCGCCATAGGCGCGCATCCAGTCCGCAGGGGTACAGAAGCCTTCGATGCGCTCCACCAGCACGCGGCCGTACCAGGAGCGGTCAAACACGGTGAACATGCCGCGCGCCGGGATCTTCTGCCAGAACCGCCATAGATAAGGCTGGGCCCGTTCGTCTTCGCTGGGCGCGGCAATCGGCACGATGTGGTACTGGCGCGGGTCCAGTGCTGCCGCCACTCGACGGATCGCCCCACCCTTGCCCGCCGCGTCGTTGCCCTCGAACACGCTTACCAGCGCGTGCTTGCGCATGCGTTTGTCGCGCATCAGGCCAGAGAAGCGCGCCTGCTCGGTAATCAGTTGTTCTTCGTAATCATCCTTGTCCAGGCGCAGGGTCATGTCGAGGCTGTCGAGCAGGCTCTTGCGGTCCACCGAGGCAAGCAACGGCGCCGGGTTCATGCCGCTGGCCTTGACCTTGGCCTGCTTCAGGGCACTTTGCAGCCCATCGAGCAGGATCTTGCCCACGGTCAGCCCACGGTAAAGGGGGTCGACGCCTTCGATCACATGCCACGGCGCGTAATCGCGGCTGGTGCGGCGCAGCACACGCTCACCGAAATGCACGAACTTGTCGTAGGTCTTGGACTGCTGCCAGTCCAATGGGCTGATGCGCCAGCTGTGCAGCGGGTCGTCGGCCAGCGCCTTGAGGCGCGCCTTCATCTGTTTTTTGGACAGGTGGAACCAGAACTTGAAGATCAGCGCACCTTCATCGCAGAGCATCTTTTCCAGACGTTCGGCGCCGGCGATGGCCTGGTCCAGGCGCGCATCCTTGATCTGCCCATGCACGCGGCCTTGCAGCATCTGGCTGTACCAGTTGCCGAAGAAAATGCCCATGCGGCCCTTGGCCGGCAGTTGCCGCCAGTAGCGCCAGGCCGGTGGACGCGCCAGTTCTTCGTCGGTCTGCTGGTCGAAGGTGCGCACTTCGATCAGGCGCGGGTCCATCCATTCATTGAGCAGCTTGACGGTCTCACCCTTGCCCGCCCCCTCGATGCCGTTGATGAGGATGATCACCGGGAAGCGTTTCTGCTGTTGCAGTTCGTACTGAACTTCCAGCAAGGCTTCACGCAGGGCCGGCACTTCGGCGTCGTAGGTTTCTTTGTCGATGGCGTGACCGATTTCGGCGGATTCGAACATGGGCAGCTCCGTTTCAAGATGGCTCAAGACTAGCGGATTGGGCCCCGACACGCGCAAGGAAATACAACCCAGCCTTGCCATGGATCAATTCAACGCCTGTTGATCGGCTAGAATGGCCGCCTTGCCTTTGCCCGCTTTCATTTTATGAGCCGCCATGAACCCCATCACCCACGCCCAGCTCGACTGGGATGACCAAGGCCGCCCGCATTCGCGGGTATTCGACGACGTGTATTTCTCCGACCAGTCGGGCCTGGAAGAAACCCGCTACGTGTTCCTGAAGCAGAACCGCTTGCAGGAACGCTTCGCCGCCTTGCCCGCAGGTGGGCGCCTGGTGATTGGTGAAACTGGCTTCGGCACCGGCTTGAACTTCCTCTGCGCCTGGCAGTTGTTCGAACAGCACGCAGTCGCCGGTGCGCGGCTGCACTTTGTCAGCGTGGAAAAGTACCCACTCAGCCATGCCGACCTGCAACGCGCCCTCGCCCTCTGGCCCGAACTGCAACCCTTGGCCGAGCAACTGCTGGCGCAATACATTGCCATCCACCAGGGTTTCCAGCGCCTGGTACTGGACAACGGCCGCGTGACCCTGACCCTGTTGATCGGCGATGCGCTGGAACAATTGCCGCAACTGGACGCCCAGGTCGATGCATGGTTTCTCGACGGGTTCGCCCCGGCGAAAAACCCCGACATGTGGACCGCCGAGCTGTTCGCCCAACTGGCACGCCTGGCGGCACCGGGCTCGACCATCAGCACCTTCACCAGCACCGGCTGGGTAAGGCGGTTGATCAATGCCGCCGGGTTCAAGATGAAACGCACGCCAGGCATCGGCCATAAGTGGGAGATCCTGCGTGGGGAGTTTGTCGGTTGGCCCGCCGACTTACCCGCGCCGGCCCCACGTAAACCCTGGTTCGCCCGGCCACCCGCCATCGAGGGAGAACGTCATGCCCTGGTCATCGGCGGTGGCCTGGCCGGTTGCGCGACCGCCGCCAGCCTGGCCGCCAGGGGTTGGCGTGTCAGCCTTCTGGAGCGCCACGCCGGCTTGGCACAGGAAGCTTCGGGCAACCCACAGGGTGTGTTGTACCTCAAGCTTTCGGCCCATGGCACGGCCTTGTCCCAGCTGATAGTCAGCGGTTTTGGCCACACCCGACGCCTGCTGGAACATTTGCACCGAGGTGTCGATTGGGACGGCTGTGGCGTGTTGCAACTGGCGTTTGACGCCAAAGAGATCCAGCGTCAGGCTCAATTGGCAAACGCCTTTGCTCCGGACCTGTTGCATCTGCTGGACCGCGAGCAAGCGCAGCAAAAGGCGGGAATCGAACTGGCCCACGGCGGGTTGTTTTTTCCAGAGGGCGGTTGGGTGCATCCGCCCGCGCTGTGCCAGTGGCAGGCGAAACATCCACTGATTGAAGTGCTCACCCACCACGAGGCACTGGAACTGCACCGGCTCGACGACCAATGGCAAGCCCGCGCCGGTGACCGCGTACTGGCCAGCGCCGGTGTCGTGGTGCTCGCAGGGGCTGCGGAGATCAAGCGTTTCCCCTTCAGTGCTGACATACCGCTCAAGCGCATCCGTGGGCAGATCACTCGGCTGGCGCAAACCTGCGCGAGTAAAGCGCTGGCCACGGTGGTCTGTGCCGAGGGCTACGTCGCGCCGGCCCGGCTTGGCGAACACACCCTGGGCGCGAGTTTTGACTTCAACAATCAAGACCTCACGCCCACGCCCGCCGAACACAGCGGCAACCTGCAGATGCTGCGCGAGATCTCTACCGACCTGCTGCAGCGCCTGGGTGCTGACCGCCTGGCGGCCGAACAACTGGAAGGCCGTGCCGCGTTTCGTTGTACCAGCCCCGACTACCTGCCCATCGTTGGGCCATTGGCCGACCATGCGGCGTTTCAGCAGGCTTATGCGGTACTGGGCAAAGACGCCCGGCAAGTGCCGCAAACGCCCTGCCCCTGGCTGCCGGGGCTGTTTCTCAATAGCGGCCATGGCTCGCGTGGCCTGATCACTGCACCGTTGTGCGGCGAACTGCTGGCTGCATGGCTGAGTGATGAGCCCCTGCCCGTGCCAACCAGCGTAGCCGAGGCTTGCCACCCCAATCGATTTGCCCTGCGCGCGTTGGTGCGAGGCCAGGGCGCTGCACAAAAAAAGCCGGATTAAAGGCAAGGCGGCTATCTGCCTTATAACTTATCGGTCTAAAACTCCACGCATAGCACTGGGTCAGTTTCTGGGTACGCGCCCTTTTGGGCGTATTGAGTATTGACCCCTCCCCAACGGAAAAACCGGTAAGGAACTTATGTGTGGACTAGCTGGCGAGTTACGCTTTGATCATCAACCTGCCGACCTGGCAGCCGTAGAACGCATCACGCACCACCTCGCCCCCCGAGGCCCCGACGCCTGGGGCTTTCATGCCCAAGGGCCGATTGCCCTGGGCCACCGCCGCTTGAAAATCATGGACCTGTCGGACGGCTCTGCCCAACCGATGGTCGACGCCCATCTGGGGCTGTCCCTGGCGTTCAATGGCGCTATCTATAATTTCCCGGAACTGCGCCAAGAGCTGGAAGCCCTGGGTTACGCCTTCTATTCCGGCGGCGACACCGAAGTGCTGCTCAAGGGCTACCACGCCTGGGGCGAAGCGCTGCTGCCCAAGCTCAACGGCATGTTCGCTTTCGCCATTTGGGAGCGTGATGCCCAGCGTCTGTTCATCGCTCGTGACCGTCTCGGTGTGAAGCCCTTGTACCTGTCGCGCACCGGTCAGCGCCTGCGTTTCGCCTCGGCGTTGCCAGCGTTGCTCAAGGGTGGGGATATCAACCCGATCCTCGATCCGGTCGCCCTCAACCATTACCTGAATTTCCACGCCGTGGTCCCTGCGCCGCGCACGCTGTTGGCCGGCATCGAAAAGCTGCCGCCCGCCAGTTGGATGCGCATCGACGCCAGCGGCAAGACCGAACAGAAAACCTGGTGGACCCTGCCCTACGGGCCCCATGAGGACGAAAAACACCTGACCCTGGAAGACTGGACCGACCGCGTGCTCGACAGCACCCGCGAAGCCGTGGCCATTCGCCAACGTGCCGCCGTGGATGTCGGCGTGCTGCTGTCCGGCGGCGTCGACTCGAGCATGCTCGTCGGCCTGCTGCGTGAAGTGGGCGTGGAGGATTTGTCGACCTTTTCCATCGGCTTTGAAGACGCCGGCGGCGAACGTGGCGACGAGTTCCAGTACTCAGACCTGATCGCCAAACACTACGGCACCCATCACCACCAACTGCGCATCGCCGAAAGCGAGATCATCGAGCAACTGCCGGCCGCCTTCCGCGCCATGAGCGAGCCGATGGTCAGCCATGACTGCATCGCCTTCTACCTGCTGTCGCGGGAAGTGGCCAAGCATTGCAAAGTGGTGCAGAGCGGCCAGGGCGCCGATGAACTGTTCGCCGGTTACCACTGGTACCCGCAAGTGGACGGTGCCAGCGACCCGTACGCGGCCTATCGCGAGGCGTTTTTCGACCGCAGCTACGACGACTACGCGGCGACCGTAGCCCCCCAATGGCTGACCGCCAACGACGCCGCCGGCGATTTCGTGCGCGAGCACTTTGCAATGCCGGGCGCCGACGCGGCCGTGGACAAGGCCCTGCGCCTGGACAGCACGGTGATGCTGGTGGATGACCCGGTCAAGCGCGTCGACAACATGACCATGGCCTGGGGCCTGGAAGCGCGCACGCCGTTCCTCGACTACCGCCTGGTAGAGCTGTCGGCCCGTGTGCCGGCCCAGTTCAAGCTACCCGACGGCGGCAAACAGGTGCTCAAGGAAGCGGCGCGCCGGGTCATCCCCAGCGAAGTCATCGACCGCAAGAAAGGCTACTTCCCGGTGCCCGGCCTCAAGCACCTGCAGGGCGATACCTTGAACTGGGTGCGCGAGTTGCTGCTGGACCCGAGCCAGGACCGCGGGCTGTTCAACCCGGCCATGCTCGACCGCTTGCTCACCGACCCGCAAGGCCAACTCACCCCACTGCGCGGCTCCAAGCTGTGGCAGTTGGCGGCGCTGAACCTGTGGCTGAGCGAACAAGGAATCTGATCCATGAAACCGAATGCCGCGGCTTACAGCCAACGCTTACTCAAGGGCCAGGCGCCGACCTACGAGCGCCTGCAAGCGCGCCTGGCCGAAGATGGCAGCGCACTGGCCGCCGACCCGATTGCCGTGCATTGCGGCTGGGGCCGTTTGTTGATCGGCCACACCTTTCCCGACCCGGCAAGCCTGGCCCAGGAACTGCTCAACGAGCAGCCCGGCGAGCGCGATATCGCGCTGTACGTGGCAGCGCCCCAGCAAATCCTGGGCATTGACCCGCAGCAACTGTTCCTCGACCCGTCCGACACCCTGCGCCTGTGGTTCACCGACTACCGCCCGGCCACCCGGGTGTTTCGCGGCTTTCGCATTCGCCGGGTGCAGAGCGAGGCCGACTGGCAAGCGGTCAACCACTTGTACCAGGGCCGCGGGATGCTGCCTGTCGACCCGGAACGCCTCACCCCACGTCATCAAGGCGGCCCGGTGTACTGGCTGGCCGAAGATGAAGACAGCGGCGCGGTGATTGGCAGCGTAATGGGCCTCAACCATCACAAGGCCTTCCACGACCCGGAGAACGGATGCAGCCTCTGGTGCCTGGCAGTCGACCCTCAATGCACGCGCCCTGGTGTCGGAGAAGTGTTGGTGCGCCACTTGGTGGAGCACTTCATGAGCCGAGGCTTGAGCTACCTGGACTTGTCGGTGCTGCACGATAACCGCCAGGCCAAGAGCCTTTACGCCAAACTCGGCTTTCGGGCGTTGACCACCTTCGCGATCAAGCGCAAGAACGGCATCAATCAACCGCTGTTTCTGGGCCCCGGGCCCCAGGCGGAGTTCAACCCTTACGCACGCATCATTGTCGAAGAAGCCCACCGACGCGGTATTGATGTGCAAGTGGACGATGCCGATGCGGGTTTGTTCACCCTTAGCCACGGCGGGCGTCGCGTGCGTTGCCGTGAGTCCCTGAGCGACCTGACCAGCGCCATCAGCATGACCCTGTGCCAGGACAAGAGCCTGACCCACAAGGTGCTCAAGGCGGCGGGCCTGCAGGTGCCGGTGCAACAGTTGGCGGGCAGTGCCGACGACAACCTGGAGTTTCTCGACGAACACCAGCGCATCGTGGTCAAGCCGCTGGATGGCGAGCAAGGCCATGGCGTCGCCGTGGATCTGCGCAGCATCGAAGAGGTGCAGCAGGCGATCGAAGCGGCGCGCCAGTTCGACAGCCGCGTGTTGCTGGAAAGCTTCCACGAAGGCCTGGACCTGCGGATTCTGGTGATCGGTTTTGAAGTGGTCGCGGCTGCGATTCGTCGCCCCGCCGAAGTGATCGGCGACGGCCAACATTCGATTCGCGCGTTGATCCAGGCGCAAAGCCGTCGTCGCCAGGCGGCCACCGACGGCGAGAGCAAAATCCCGCTGGATGCAGAAACCGAGCGCACCCTCAAAGCCGCAGGTTACGACTACAACAGCATCCTGCCCCGTGGCGTGCAACTGGCCGTGCGACGCACCGCCAACCTGCACACCGGAGGTTGCCTGGAAGATGTCACGGCGATCCTGCACCCCACGCTGGTGGACGCGGCCGTGCGTGCGGCCCGTGCTCTGGATATCCCTATGGTCGGCCTGGACCTGATGGTACCTGCCGCCGACCAGCCAGAGTATGTGTTTATCGAAGCCAACGAACGGGCCGGCCTGGCCAACCATGAACCGCAACCCACGGCTGAGAAGTTTGTGGATTTGTTGTTTCCACACAGTCAGCCGGCGACTTAAGTGATGTGTCGCCTGTACCGGCGCTATCGCGGGCAAGCCCGACTCCCACAGTTGACCGCACTCCAATGTGGGAGCCGGGCTTGCCCGCGATGAGGCCGTGCCCCCCTCATCGAAACCATCGATGCCCTCAACTCATCAGGAGTTTCCATGACCCGAACCATCCCCGAACCCGATCTCGCGTACCTGCAAAAAGTGCTGCTGGAGATGCTCGCCATTCCCAGCCCCACCGGTTTTACCGACACCATCGTGCGTTACGTCGCCGAACGCCTGGAAGAACTCGGCATCCCGTTTGAAATGACCCGGCGCGGCACCATTCGCGCCACCCTCAAGGGCCAGAAAAACAGCCCTGACCGCGCCGTCTCCGCCCACCTGGACACCATCGGCGCCGCCGTGCGTGCGATCAAGGACAACGGGCGCCTGACCCTGGCACCGGTGGGCTGCTGGTCGAGCCGCTTTGCCGAAGGTAGCCGGGTCAGCCTGTTCACCGACAACGGCGTTATTCGCGGCAGCGTATTGCCGTTGATGGCCTCCGGGCACGCGTTCAACACTGCCGTGGATGAAATGCCGGTGAGCTGGGACCATGTGGAACTGCGCCTGGACGCCTACTGCGCGACGCGGGCCGACTGCGACTCCCTGGGAATCAGCGTCGGTGACTACGTGGCGTTCGATCCTCTGCCCGAGTTCACCGAGAGCGGGCATATCAGCGCTCGCCACCTGGACGACAAGGCCGGCGTCGCCGCCCTGCTCGCCGCGCTCAAGGCCATCGTCGACAGTGGCGAACCCTTGCTGATCGACTGCCACCCGCTGTTCACCATCACCGAGGAAACCGGCAGTGGTGCAGCGGCCGCCCTGCCCTGGGATGTGAGTGAGTTTGTCGGCATCGATATTGCCCCGGTCGCCCCCGGCCAGCACTCCAGCGAACACGCGGTGAGCGTGGCCATGCAGGACTCCGGCGGGCCCTATGACTATCACCTGTCCCGCCACTTGCTACGCCTGGCTTCGGAGAACGACCTGCCGGTACGCCGCGATCTGTTCCGCTATTACTTCAGCGATGCGCACTCGGCGGTCACCGCCGGCCATGATATACGCACCGCC
The DNA here is from genome assembly GCF_021609545.1 of Pseudomonas sp. PA-1-6B. Lineage (NCBI taxonomy): Bacteria > Pseudomonadati > Pseudomonadota > Gammaproteobacteria > Pseudomonadales > Pseudomonadaceae > Pseudomonas > Pseudomonas sp. PA-1-6B. Next base: position 8,463 of record NZ_WJZM01000021.1, on the reverse strand, counting down.
CTGCTCGCCTTCGGTTGTGACGCCACCCACGGTTACGAGCGTACCCATATAGACAGCCTGGCCGCCCTGAGCCGCTTGCTGGGCGCTTACATCCTCAGCCCGCCGGTGTTTGCCAGCGATGCGCAACCGGCCCAGGGTTCCCTGGATCGGTTCAGTCATCAGATCGAGCATGAAACGCAAATGGAGAGCGACACCCGCGTGCCGTCGGTAGACAGCCTGGTCGGCCAGAAGTCCTGACGCGGTGAGTTGATACTGGCAACAAAGGTCCCGGCGCAGTAGCATCGCCGGGACCTGACACCTGAGGCTTGTATGCTGATTCCCTACGATGCACTTGAAGTCGACACCCTGACCCGCCTCATCGAAGACTTCGTCACCCGCGACGGCACCGACAATGGCGACGACACGCCCCTGGAAACCCGCGTGCTGCGCGTGCGCCAGGCGCTGACCAAAGGCCAGGCGCTGATCGTCTTCGACCCCGAGAGCGAGCAATGCCAGTTGATGCTCAAGCACGATGTGCCCAAGCATCTGTTCGACTGAAAAGCTGCGCCTAAAGGTTGGGCACCGGCACGGGATGGGTAGCCTGGCTCTCGCCTTTGAGAATCTTGCGGTACACCTCGGCGCGGTACACGTTGACACCCATCGGTGCCTCGATGCCGAATTTCACATGAGTACCGTTCACTTCAAGGATATGCACGGTGATGTCATCGCCAATGGCGATGGCTTCGCCTATGGCACGGCTTAAGACCAGCATGGCGGTTGTCCTTTGCAAATAACAGGACCTCGACCATGCCCCCTTGGCACTGGACCGGCAATGGCTTGCGGGCAAATCAGGCGCTGCCTACACAGACAGGTAATTTGCCTGACAGACCCCAGCCAAATCAGCCCTTCACAGCCTGCGCCTTGGCGCGCATCTTGTCGGCCATCAGGGTCATTTCGTCATACAGCAACTGCGGATTTTTCTGTTTCAACGCCCAAGCCATGCGGCCTTGCTCGTGGGGCAGGATCATGAATTCACCTTCGGCCACACGCTGGTAAATGTAGTCGGCAATATCCGCCGCCGAGATGGGTGAACTCTCAAGCAACTTGCCCACTTGAGCCTTCATGGCTGGGGTTGGCCCACGGAACGAGTCGAGCAGGTTGGTCTGGAAAAACGACGGGCACACCACATGCACGCCCACTTCCTGTTGCTTGAGCTCCACCAACAGGCTCTCGGACAACGCCACCACGCCCGCCTTGGCCACGTTGTAGTTGCTCATGGCCGGGCCTTGCATCAGCGCTGCCATTGACGCGATGTTGATGATGCGCCCCTTGCTCTTTTCCAGCAGCGGCAGGAACGCCTTGCAGCCTTTGACGACGCCCATCAGGTTGATTGCGATCTGCCAGTCCCAATCCTCCAGGGACAGTTCAGCGAAGAACCCACCCGAGGCCACGCCGGCGTTGTTGACGATCACATCGATGCCCCCGAGCTTCACCTCGCAGGCCTGGGCAAAGGCCGTGAGTTGGCTGTAGTCACGCACGTCACAGCGCTGGATAAAGCCATCCCCCCCGACCTCGCGAACCTGCTTGAGGGTTTCCTGCAAACCGGGTTCGCTGACATCGGACAACGCCAACTGCCAACCTTCACGGGCCCAGCGCAGAGCGATTTCGCGACCCAGGCCAGACCCGGCGCCAGTGATCATCATGCGGTTTTGCATAGAAGTAACCTTGTGGTTTACCGAAGAAGTGACCGGCAGTGTAGCGAAGGTTTTTCCTGCACCCACGCACCATCAGATTGATGAATGCCAGAGGCAAACCCGTGGCTGGGTCGCAGTCGCGCATATAGCCCAAGTTCAATTTTTTTCAACTGATTAGTTCAAGTTGCGTACGGGGTAAAAGAAATAAGCAACTAATCAAAATGTTTTAGAAAAACAATGAATTTTCTGCCAAGTGCATGAGTCGGAATGGTTAAGGCGTCCCAATGCACATGGACGAGATAACGGTCAAACAGCCGGTTTTGCACAGAACCTATAAGGAATAAAACCATGAGCCTCATTCTAATCATTATCCTGATCCTCCTGCTGGTCGGTGGCCTGCCCGTGTTCCCGCACTCGCGTAACTGGGGTTATGGACCGTCGGGTATCCTGGGTGTGGTACTGGTTGTTCTGCTGGTGCTGTTGTTGCTCGGCAAGATATAAAACCCCGGACAAAAAAAGAGGCCTCAATTGAGGCCTCTTTTTTATTGCCGGTCAGTTAGTCCGGTTTGCCATCTACCACACCTGCGGTGTTATCCAGCAGGCTCTTGGTCGCGGTCTGTAGGAACGACTCGAGTTTCTGCTTGAGCGCAGCTTCGTCCGGCGACTCAGGAATCACCTTGCCAGTCGGCTCGGCGCCCAGTGTGTATTCCCACAACTTGGGTGGCATTTCCTTGGGCAATACCAGCACGCGATCGCCGGTGAGCAAGGCCACGGTCTGGTCGCTGCCCGATGGCTTGATCACGCCGAAACCCTTGTCACCTTCCGGCAGGTTCAGCAGGTCGCGGCCCCAGCACTGGTGCAAGGTATCGCCGCCCAGGCGGCCCATGATGGTCGGCACGATGTCGATCTGGGTGCCCACGGTGTGGTCACGCTCACCGAACTTCTCGCGCATGCCGGGTGCAATCATCAGCATCGGCACGTTGAAGCGACCCAGGTCCATCTCGGTGATCTGCTGCTCATTGCCAAAACCGTGGTCACCGACAATCACGAACAGGGTTTCCTTGAAGTACGGCTCCTTGCGGGCCTTTTCAAAGAACTGGCCCAAGGCCCAGTCGGAGTAGCGCATGGCCGTCAAATGCTCGTTGAGGCTGCCACGGTCGGTGACTTTCTCAACCGGCAATGGCGTTGGCAACGCGTACGGCGTGTGGTTGGACAGGGTTTGCAGCAACGCGTAGAACGGCTTGCCGCCTTCACGGGCTTTAAGCTCCTCCAGGCCACGGTTGAACATGTCCTGGTCGGACACGCCCCATGTAGGGTCGGAGAACACCGGGTCGACAAAGTCGTTGCGGCCGACGAAGTTGGTCATGCCCTGGTTGCTGAAGAAACCCGACTGGTTGTCCCAGGCGAAATCGCCGTTGTAGACATACACATCGTCGAAATCACGCGCACTGAGCAACTGTGGCAGGCCCGACAACTTGTGGCTGCCTTCCGGGGTCTGCATCAGGTATTCGAAGCCCGGCAGGTTCGGGAAGCAGGCCATGGTGGCGAACATACCCTGGTGGGTGTGGGTGCCGTTGGAGAAGAAGCGGTCGAACAGCAAGCCTTCCTGGGTCAACTTGTCGAAGTACGGGGTGATATTGCCCGGACGCCCCAATGCGCCCACCGAGTGACCGGCGAAGCTTTCCATGAGGATCACTACGACGTTCTTGATCGGCAGGGTTTTCTCGGCCGGTGGCGTGAAGTCACGGCGCACGGCTGCGGTGTCGGTGTCTACCAGCTTCTCTTGCGGCAGCACCAGCATGTCGCGCACGGTCTGGGTGGCCAGCGGTTGTTCCAGGGTCGCCTTCCAGATGTTGGCGCGGTCTTCACCAAAGCGCGCCTTGGCCGCCGCGATCAGCGACAGGGTGCCATTGAGGCCCAGCTGGTTGGCGAAGTTCGAATCGGTGGTGTAGACGTCACCCCAACGCAGCGGTGGCCCCTGGCGCAGGGTGCCACGGATGGCGACCACGGCGACCAGCAGGCAAACCATGAACACTGCGATGCGGCTGTACCATGGCGCCACCTGGCGCGTGCTGATAGTGCCGCCGCTGAAGGGGCCCCGTGGGCGCGTTGCGCGGTCAGCGCCCTTGAAGGCCATGCTCAGGATCAGCGTGCCCACGGCCCAGGCCAGCAGGTAACGCACCACCGGGAAACCGTACCAGAGCATGCTCATCACGGTGCTCGGGTCTTCCTTCACATACTGGAAGACCAGGCCGTTGAGGCGCTGGTGGAATTCGCGGTAGAAGTCCATCTCCATCAGGCCAAGGAACAAGGCGATGCTGGACGCAACGGTCAGCCACAAACGGAAGAACCCACGCGCCGCCATCGCTCGCACGCTGAACAGCGCCAACAGCAGCGGAATCAGCAGGTACATCACCAGGCGAATGTCCAGGCGCAGGCCGTTGGCGAAGGCTTCGAGGAACGTCGAGGCCGGCGTATCGAGGATCATCTCGCGGTTATAGACCAGCAACGCCAAGCGCAGCAGAGAAAACATCACCATCATGACCAGTGCGCAGAGCAGCGTGTACGCCAGATGGGATTTGACGGTCGGTTGCAGCAGGCGATTTGAAGCTCGCTGCTGATTCAGGGCGTCCGGGTTTGCCATGTCGTTTTAGGACCCATTGGAAGTTTAAGTTGCGAAATAATGCAGTGGCGTCCGTCCCTCGCCCAGGCTGGCTGGGGTAGGCGGTTAACGCGGTGGCGCAAATGGTGCCCGATCAAGGCCGGCAAGGCTATTAATTACTGAACGTATGCCACGGCCCTGCCTTTAAGGGCACTGGAGACAGAGCCTTGGCAGCCGGATAAAGCCGGGGAATTGTCTTGGATGGGATGTGAAAATTTCGTGCGGAGAATACTTTCGACACACAAATTTAATTAATGCCGTGAACCCCCTTGTGGGAGCAGGCAAGCCAGCTCCCACATTGACTGTGCCCGCTCCAAATCGAGTGGGTCGTCAGATCCGCACGTTACCGCGCGGCCCGGCGATAGCCCAGATGATCAGGCCCAGCACTGGCAACAGCAGGATCAACAGGATCCACAGCACTTTGGCGCCGGTGCTGGCGCCGCTTTTGAACACGTTGATGATCGCCCAGATATCCAGCGCGAGGATGATCAGGCCAATCAGACTATTAAACGTGGAACCCATGGTGTCGCTCCTAAGTGAGGGCATGCCCTTGTAGGATAGTCAGCCTTGGCGCGGGTTCCGTTTTATTTCAGACGTGTACGGCAATCTTCAAGGCTTCAAGCGAGGGCTCGGCCTTGATGCCGACTTCGGCACACAGTTCCAGCACCCGCGGCAGGTCGTTACCGAACACCAGCACTGCCTGGATCTCGTCATCCAGCAACTGGCTGAAGTTCATCAGCACATAACCGCCGTCTTCCGGGCTCAGAGCGCTCATCTGGATCTGGATGCGGTTGAGCGCGGTCAGGTCTTCGGTCTTGGCCAGTTGCTTGGGCTTGAGGTTGAACGCCACACCCGGACCGAACGACGCGACGATCTGGGCAAACAGGTCGCCATAGGTGTCGGCCTGGAACAACACCGTGTCCGGCAGGCTACCGACCACCACCCACTCTCCCAGCGGGATCGGGAAACTGTCGTCGTAGTTGATATCCGGATTGGCCGCCAGGAACGCCGCAGGGTCCGCGTAGGCCTGGGCCGCTTCGTCGGCAATACGCGCTACTTCGTCCTCACCCATGACGCCGGCGCTGATTTTGCTGATGAGTTCGACGAGGGCGGTTTTCATGGGGCGGTCCTGTAACGGGCAAGTTTTGAAGGGCGCGTAGCCTACACCAGTTTCTGCAACTGCGCCGCCGTATCCACCGCGCCCATGGTCTGCGCCGCGGCCAGCGCCGTCGCGCCTTGTGCATCGGTGGTCTTGGGGTTTGCGCCTTTACCGAGCAGGTAATCAACCATGTCAACGCGGTTGAACATCGCCGCCATCATCAAGGCCGTACGCCCGTCCGAGGAGGCCGCGTCAATCGGCGTGCCGCCTTCGATCAACGCCTGGACCACCGGCAGGTTGCCTTTGAACGCCGCGCCGGCAATCGGCAACTGGTTCTTGTCGTTGGCGATCAGGGGGTCGGCCTTGAACTCCAGCAGCACTTTGACCGCCTCGGCATGGCCGTGGTACGCCGCGAGCATCAACAAGGTGTCGCCATTGTGATTACGAAAGTTGGCCGGCAGGCCTTTCGCCAACAGTGCGGCAAGCATGGCGGCGTCGCCGCGCCGAGCGACGTCGAAGACTTGCTCGGCAAACTCGGCGGCTTCGTCTTCGGTCATTTGTTTAGGCTGATCTGACATGGGGGCTCCTTGCTGAGGCGACTGACATAACTGTTTAAGGCGCCCAGTGTCGCGATGGAGTTCCCCGGTGTCATGGCTTTTTTGTCAAAAGCCGCCATAGCCAGAATCAATAACGGAATTGGCCGCCCTGGATCTGCGCCAGCAATTGCCCGGTCACCGGCACATAGGTGTCCGAACCCGGCAACCAGGCGTAGACCGGGTCATTGCCAGCCTTGTCCGGGTCGAACCCTTGCTCCTTGAGCTTCACTTTCTGGTACTTGAACGTGCCGGTGGTTTCCATCTTCACCTTGATCCGCAAAAACAACGGCACCGCATAAGGGGGCAACTGGCCGTGGGCGAATTGCAGCAGTTCGCGCATGTCCAGGCTGGCCAGGGATTCGCAGGGGGTGATGGCGACCATGCCGGCGCGGCCGTTGGTGTTGTCGATCTCGACGCCATAGGCCACCACTTCAGCGATCTGCGGGTGTTTCAGCAGGACGTTTTCCACCTCGGTAGTCGAGACGTTTTCGCCCTTCCAGCGATAGGTATCCCCCAGGCGATCGACAAATTGCGCATGGCCGAAACCGATGCTGCGCACCAGGTCGCCGGTGTTGAAATAGCGGTCGCCTTTTTCGAATACGTCGGTCAGTACCACCTTGCGGTTCTTTTCCGGGTCGGTGTAACCGTCGAAGGGCGACTTATCATCAATGCGCGCCAATAGCAGGCCCTGCCCGCCAGTGGGCACCTTGACCATGAACCCATTGTTGCCGCGCAGCGGTTCACCGCTGTCATGGGCGTAATCCACCAGCGCCCAATGCTGCAGGCAAAAGCCGATGGTGTTGTCAAAATTCAGCACGTTGGTAAAGCCGATATTGCCGTCGCTGGCGGCATACAGTTCGCAGATATGCTCCACGCCATAACGCTGCTTGAACTGCGCCCACACACCGGGGCGCAGGCCGTTGCCGACCATCTTGGTCACCTGGTTATCGCGGTCCTGCGCACTCGCGGGCTGGTCGAGCAGATAGCGGCACAGCTCACCGACATAGCCCAGGGTGGTCGCCTTGAACTGGCGTGCATCGTCCCAGAACTGGCTGGCGCTGAATTTGCGCCGAATGGCAAAGCCCGAAGCGCCGATAATCGCCGCCCCCCAGCACACGCACAAGCCGGTGGCGTGGTACAGCGGCAAGGTGCAATAGAGGACGTCCTGCGGCCCCATGTCCAGGGCGATACTGCCGAAGCTCACGGCGGTTTTGGTCCAGCGCCCGTGCTTCATGATGCCGGCCTTGGGCAAGCCGGTGGTGCCGGAGGTGTAGATATAGAAGCAGGGATCGTGGAAGAACACCTGCGCCGAACTTGCCGGGTTGTCCACCGGGCTTTCGGCACTGGCGGCCATCAGGTCGATGTAGCCGTCGGGCACCCTACTATCGGGCTGATCGGCCACGAACCAGGTGCGCCCGGCAGGGATCTGAACTTGATCACGCACTGCTGCGTAAGCGCCGAGCAATTCGGCACCGACCACAATGGCAACCGGCTTGACCAGGGTCAGGCTGTGTACCAGCGCCCCTTGAGTTTGCGCCGTATTGAGCATGGCGCAGATGCCGCCCAGCTTGGCCACGGCCAGCACGTTGAGCAGCAACTCGGGGCGATTCTCGATAAACAGCGCCACCACGTCACCCTTGCGGATGCCCTGGGCCTGCAAGTGATGGGCAATGCGATTGGCGCGCTGATTGGCGTCTCGGTAGCTGATCACGCTGTCCCCATACAGTAGGGCAGCACCCTCCGGGTTACGCAAGGTGGCTTGTTCGAAATGCCAGCCCAGGCCGCAGGGTTGGCTGGGGTCGGTGACGTTGGCCGCACGCATGCCGCGCACCACCCGTGGTAGCGCCCGAACGATGGCAGGCACCTTACGCAGCATCATGCGCCAGGTGATCATGTCGATTTGCTGATGAGTCATGGCGGGACGTCCCTTTTCTTATTCTTGGTCTGGTCCAGGTACATCGACTGGTGTAGCGGAAAATACGTCAGCGGTTCTTTGGCTGTACACGCGGGATTTGAAAAGTTTTGTATCCCGTGGCGGCCGCCCGATGCTTATCTCCCTGCCGCCCCGCGCTCCAACTGTGGGAGCTGGCTTGCCTGCGATGACGACCTACCAGCCGACACTTCTCTACCTGACATCCCACGATCCAATTGTGGGAGCGGGCTTGCTCGCGAAGGCGGCCTGACAGGCGACACAGTTGGATTGTGTAGATATCCATTCCTGCGGTAACGGCCACTTAGGGTTCCGCCTGACGGCGGCTCACTTTTGAAAAGCGTGTACGGACCGGACACATGGTTGACACCTCGCCTAGGCTCGGTGTGCCCGAACACAGTCTTGAATCCGTGGGCCGCCGCCACGCGCCATCCATGGCGCGGGGCGGCTAACCCGGCGTCCTGCCGGGTTACCCACGAATTCAAGCCTGCGTTCGGCCAGCG